>JBFXII010000098.1:0-8791 GCA_050176095.1 Desulfomonilaceae bacterium | reverse complement strand
GCGGTATTCTTTGCCGGTCAGACCATGAGACTTTAAATGCTTCGGTGACAGCATTTTGAATTCTTGACCACATTCAAGGCAAACGACCTTGTTTCTCTGAATTGATTTCTTAGGGTCAAGGGTAGGTGCTGCCGCTGACTCTTCCACTTCTTCTCTGTATCCCACTTAATTTGAAGAGCACGAATGGCAAAGCGCTTTGATGCTTTATTGACCTTCCAAGGTAAACAAAAATTCATCCGGCCATTCGGTTTGCGACTGCAACAATTTCAGCTTCGGTGAGCCGATCAAGAATCCAGCCCTTTGCAAACTTTGCCGTCTCTGATTTTGGCAATTCGTTTTCTGCGAGATCTCGAATTCGAATTCGTGAGGGCATTGCAGCGCCTTCGCCAACAAATATAGCCTCTTGCTGAGCGAGATTCGGTAAGGCCTTCGTCATTCCGGACAGGCCATCCGGAAGGAAACGAGAAACGTGTTGTTGGTCTGCTGCATTCGTAAGCCTCAGAACGATCCATGTGCCGCACTGAGAAATCACGGTGCTTTCAACGTCCGCAGGCCTCTGGCTAACGAGCATTAAGCCAATGCCATATTTCCGCCCCTCACGTGCGATACGGCGGATGGCTGTTTGAGCTGCCGCATATTCTGCCTCGCCCCTGTCGGGGACATATCGGTGGGCTTCTTCGCAAACCAGGACAACAGGATCGCGCCGTCTCTCGTCAGTTGTTTGGTAAACCTTATACTGAAACAACAGACGGGCTAGCATAGCTGCAAGCGGTCCTGCCACTTCATTCGGAAGGCCGGAAATGTCCAGAATACGAATATCCTGGTCGACACCCCCTTCATCTTGGATCTGACCAACCAATTGGGCAATAATGTGCTCGAGTGATGGACTCTGATCGTTCCACTCTCGCATCATGAAACGAATACGTGGATCACGCCTCAATACTGAGAGCTTGTCTAATATTGATTTGAATTTGGTGGCGAAATCAGAAGCCGTAACGCTCTGAAGTACACCGCCTTGCACACGGGCTGCCTGTAAATAGAAAATATGGTTGTAGAACTCCTGAAGGCTGAAAGGCCGGGGCTTGTCATGATCGAACTCAATTAACTGTTCGAACGTCACACCTTCCCTGGGCCGTGGCGCATCATGATCTAAGCCATCGTTAGGGGCTGGCCCCCCATGTGCGGTTGGGGATGGGGCAACAAGGTTGGCCGCAACCATGCGTGCGTATGTGATAGCTTTATATACGATGTTGTTCTGAGAAGTCGCTTCCTGTTCAGTTTTACCAATTACTAAAGTCCTGAATTCATCCGCCGACATCAGCCAATAGGGCAGACTTATTGGAGAGCCAGTAGTCTCTTCGTTTCCGAGTGGGTCGTATGCTCGATAAACGATCGCATGATCTTTGAATGCGTGCCCATATTCCCCATGAGGATCAATGACAAGTATTCTCGGATGACATATTGTGTTCGGTTCTGGGGTATGCTCCAGCATGCTATGAAGCAATGCGGCAACGGCACCAGACTTTCCCGATCCCGTCGAGCCGAGCACAGCGCAATGCATGCCTAGCATTTTATCCACGTTCGCCCTACAAACGGCATTGTCTGCTCCTACGTAATGAGCAAAGGGAACGAGTGGGCTATAGTCGCCATCATTTTGCTGCCCTTCCGCTGCTGAGTAGATCTGAGTGGTTTCATCGCGCGTAAGTAAATGGACGCTCTGGCGGGGCAGTGGATAGGTCGTAACCCCCCGTACGAATCGCAGTTTCTGATCTGCTGCATTCCAGACACCTTCGGCAAACAGTTCGACCTCCATCAGCCGCTGGTCAGCATCTGGCGGAATTGGCCTTGTAATCTCAAGCAACTCCTCCGACCGCATGCGTAACAAGGTCACAAATCCGAACACGAGACGTCTACCGAAATGGACCTTGACGATGCTACCGATTTGTCCAATGGGATAGACCCGCCCTTCGTAGGTTCGACAGAGCTCCGTAACATCACCCGACAACTCTACCCGAATTGAAGTTCCGGACACTTCTACGATGTGCCCTATCTTCAAATCTAAGATAAGATCAAACGTATTCATATTGCGCAGGCCTCCGCTCCGCTGTTGAGCATTTTAGTGACTCCAGCAAGCGTCCACCAATCTCGTTTCGCTGGTGCAGTTGGAGTTGAATGTGGCCCGCCCGCGCCAATATACAGGCCATCTTCAGTTATGATATAAACCCGCTTGGCCCACGGGCTCGTCCTCCACTTTTCAAGAGTAGGATTAAGGTTTCGAGCAAAGGCAAGAACTGTTGTCTTGTTCTCCGGACGCTGAAACGCTAGTTCAATCTCTTGATTGATGTGTTCGTCTCCAAAGCTGTATCCACAGGTTGCAAGGACGTTTTCCTCACGTGCACCAAGTGCACGACGGAACAAGTCAAACTGAGCAGCGAAAGGATCCCGTTGGGTCGCTAAATATTTGGTTGATTGTGGATAAATGAGAACCCGAGACTTTTTCTTCGGATAGATATCGCCGTCGCGGACTCTCCAGACACGATCATCTTCTCCCAAATGCCAGTCGATCGATCCGTGAAGCTTGATAACGTGGGCACGGTCTCTTAGGTTTGGCTCCTCGTCGCCGTACCTGTGACTCCGATACGCGACAGCTCCACCTGAGAAACCATCCCAGTAGGAGAAGCCCCCGAGGGCAAGCGCGTCTTCAAGGAGCGTGTCATAGTTGGTTGTGAATAGTCGGACAGCCTTTCGCCGCTCCGCGATTCCTGCTTGGCTTCGATTGAATAGGGCTGAAATAAATGCGGCGTGGTGGTCGATAGTGACTATTGGGTTTTCACGAGTTCCAATCTTTTCTGGAGCACCGCTAGGATTAGTAGGCTTGTAGCCCCATCGAATGGTCTCAGCAATCCATGTTAGAATTCTTTGATGAAGTTCATCGAGACCTTCTACTGTGAGAGTGACGTCGGCGAATGCGACAGTCTTATCCTTACACCGGTCGGCAATCGCGCGGTGATCACCTAGTTGGCTCAAGATGTGCTCGATATGCGAATTTTCAGAAAGCTGACTCTTGATGAATTCAAGCACCTTGATGTCGTCCGTTTCTCCTTCAGCTCCTGCCCTGGTGAATACACGATCCGTGAGAGGCCACATTAGGGGAATCCCTGCATCAAGGCTGATTCCTGCGCCAAACAACCACGATTGATTACTGGCTGCGAGGAGATTGTCAAGCTGGGTTAGAGTGTCTTTCGTTACTGAGTCCATAGAGCTTTGAGTCCCCCCCCTTTTTGAAGCCGAACGCTTGAAATAACTGGTGTCGCCAATAAATTATTACTTTATAGGGCAGCAGGAGTTCTCGGTATCCCGTAAATTGATTTATTATAATCCCAAGAGTCAACATTGTTCCAATAAGTCATGGCTGACAGGAGAAAGGTTCATTCCTAATAGCAACCTCATGCATGCCATAAATTAGTTGCACATGAGCTATATTGATGTTATGCCATAACTACCTTTAAAATGAACCATTAATAGACCAAGTAGTGCTTTCATGATTTTGGAATTTTCCACCCAAATCAAGGCCTACATTTTCTGCTTTGACTTTTAGGCCAGCGTTGACACCGAAATCATCTTCATAGTGCAGCTGGAGTGAAAACTTTTTAAGACCAAATTTCATTCTTCCTTCAGCCACTTTTTGCCATGTAGGCTCATGAAAAAACCATACTAATTCTTCAGGGAGTATAGGCGTATTTTTCCCTTCTAGCTCTGCTTCATAAAGAAGACTTCTGGGAGAATGTGCATTGATCCCGGATTCATCTAGTTCAATAGATGCTTTGGGAATGCCAGCTGAAAGCCTACTAGAAAATTCATATTTCCACCCGTTAAGATGTTCAACTCGTATTTCCTTTGCTCCCAGATGCATCAATAATGAAAGAGCTTCTGAAAATTTATGCTCAAATGTAAAACGGTGGAAGTCAGCAGCGGGAACATAAATTTCTTTTACAGCCGGGTGTGCAACATATAGGACAGCATCTCGAGGATGACCTGGAGGGAGATTAAAAGAAGAAATCCATTTTTTGGGAACCATTCGAATGTTAAGACCTTTATTTCTGGCGTCTTGATATGTCTTAATTATATATTTTACACCTTCAACAATTAGATCCGTTGCTGTTGGTCGCATTAAATTGTAAACAGTATTAAGGACAAGTGTAGACCAACCGTCACTACTATCTCCTTGGGCAATTTCCTGCTGAGACACCTTGTTTTCTGCGTCAAAAACAACGTCATCGACAAAAATTACTTGTTGTCGATCAATATAAGGTTGGTCAAAAAAAACATTATTATCATTATTCATATAAGTTACCTTTTATATTAACAACATGGCGGCAAGTGTTAATCTTTGCTGGTCACGCTTTTAATATGTCAGTAGAAACATCTTTTAATTAATTCCTTCTCTGATTCGAGTAATATGAATACTCGGCTTGAAAAAAACAGTAATGACTTAATGATGCTAACAGTTAACATACTTCCAATCAGTTATGACCTACAGGAGAAAATTTTACCTCATCTAACTTGCCTAGACAACTATGAATACATAAAAAAGTGTACCATGTGTATAAAATTAATTGATTATATATATTTTCAATGTGGTATAGATTTAGGGCAAATAAACGCAGCTAATGTCGGATATATAATGAATAATACGCAAATTATTCCAAGAAATATCATAGTTGCTATTAATAGAACAAAAGGTCCATAAAGATACTTTATTTTAGCATGTTTATTCCCTTTTGCCCTTTTGTCTCTAGCGATTTCGACAGCAAAATAATACATTTCCCATTCCGGAAGAGCACAATAAGACTCATAACTCTTAATGCATTTTCTTATATCTTCATAATATGTAATGTAATTTTTATGCATGCCATAAAGGGCTAAAGTTAAAAGTATACCAAAAAAAGAAACAAATAAACCTGCACAAAACTGGTGTTGAAATACACAAAAGCCTATACCAGCAAGTATCGCATACCCCTGAACCAAGGTCATGGCACGAATAGACATTAACCCTTTGCCATAATGACGTAGCATCTCATACGCCTGCTCAAAAGCAACTTCATCCATTTTTGTTCCAGTTTCTCTCATAAAACCACCGTTAAAACGCCCCTTAGCCCCTTACATATTCTCATGTAGATAATTTCAAGCACTTTGCCCCCTCAGAGATGGGTGCATCCGATGTTTGTGGCAAACTGCTTGCGGGATACTCCTTGTAGGCGGCAGCATGGAGGATGCAAGCCCTTTGTATAGTGGCGAGCTTTTAAATCCCATAACTGTCGGATGCTCCCCCAGAGATCGGCTATTTTGATTCAGATTTTGGTAGAGCTGCGGGTTGCGATCGACAGGAGAAACTGTGACGCCTAACTTCGCCACTCACCTGCCGACTCTAAGAAATATCCACGTAGCGCCACAGACGTTCTAGCAATCAGGTGCATAGCATTGCTAGCGATTTTGGCCCTGTTGCCAAATTTCTAAAATCATTTCATCGATGGTGGGACCAAGATTTTTATCTCTGTACTGCAGGTATTGTTGAACTTTTTCACCGAAACGTCCGCCTTGCCTATTTTGTTTTGGTTCGGCAGCATGAATTAATATTGCTTCTATATGGTTAAGAACTACACCATGAGTAGAATGAGCTCCTTCTTTTTCAACCGCCAACGTACCATTACCATTGACTTTTCTTGTTCCGAACCATGAAAATTGGTTCCATCTCCCGGCAAGAGCGTCCCGTCTATGTTGTTTTAACCGTTCGAATAATTTTTGATTTCTGTTTCCGGCCTGACCGACATAAACCATTGAATAGTCGGCGTAAAGCACATAGACGCCTGCTTGTTCACGAAAGTCAATTGGATCACTTGTCGTATTAGTGCTCTTTACGCCAACCAAAGTCCCCGCATTGCTGCCCCGACCCCAAAACACGTCTTCTTCCTTCCAAAAAAGGCCATAGTTTTGTATGAGCATCTATTTTTTCCTTTTATGCTAACGCATTACTCAGGGGCAAAGCGGAGTAGAAGCAACCTATGGTAAAGTGAGCGTATTGAACCATATGTTGCTGGAGCGTAGCTTTGTCTCTTGCAGCAAGGCCTTGGGTGTTTTTTCTCTTATATAGGAGCGTTCATTCCACCAGGCTGCACAATACGGAGGTTTGTTTTAGTTAACCGCTCTACAGCGATTTTAGGCAGAACTTTATCAACAATAACCAGATAGTGTTCTAGTAGAGCCCTAATATAATCAAGCTCACCATGCTCGATTTCATACCAAACCTCTGGAAGGTAGCGAGCAACAATACTAAATGAATATAGTATTGCTAGATGCAATACGAACTGATCTTTCATGCCCCAATAAGGGACTACAATGCTAGTGCCACAGTATCCAGATTTATAAGACTCGACGGAGTTCCACCATAAATCGCCCTTAGCATGAAATACCTTTCCTACCAGATAAGGCTCATCTTCAGCGTTCCTTGGGTTTTCCCATTCGATTTGCTCGATCTCGAAGCCGTACTCGCTAATTTGTTCCGGTGTTATCTTTGCTCCATGTGGGTATATCGCTGCAAAAGTAAAGTTACCTTTTTCAGGATCAATTTTTTCTGAGCGATCGGTCATATTTCTCTGGGCATAACCAAATTGAAAACTTAAAGGGTCATTTCCTAGATACTCATTTAAAACCCCTTGTAACTCAGGAACTCTTCGCAACAAATCAGATAATGATATTGCTGTTGTTCCTTCCAAGTCATCAGCAGTTCTTGGTCTTTTATTATCTGCATGTTTTTTGATATTAAAGCCCAAACTTTTTACATAAGAATAAAAATGCCCTGATTTCAAACAGCCTACCATCATATTATTCGGAAATGAGCCAATTTCTGTTCTTTGAGTATATAACCCATGTCCATATTCAGTATATTTCTGCACTGATGATAAATCAGCTTTAGGATCAGCTGAAGAGATCTGTTCTGCAATAGTTATTTGGAGCAAAGCATAATAACGAGATAGAATTCTAGAATTCAATCCCCCCTCTTTAGTATCCCAATAACCAAAAGCACTTCTAATTGCTGAAGACATACCTAGTGACTTCTTTTCAAGAATATCAGCTGATAAATCCTGATAGTTTCTCTTAATCACTCGCTTGCATAACTGTGTGCTAGAAAGACGCTTAAGTCTTAACCAAGTAGCCTCAGAAACATCATCGGCAACGAATCGTTCCGTATCTTTATATGTCATAGAATCATCAGGGTACTCTTACCGTCTAACGTTGCTAATCAGCCGCTCTGCTTTTTTTGTCGGCTGCATTAGCAGCCGTTGGCCATGTGTACCTATATAAATAGAAGATAGTAATAATACATCCATGCATTTTACGGTGTTAACGATTTGAATATTCCTGAAATATCTTCTTTGCTCCATGGAAGCGGCATCACTCCGTATTTTTTTAAATCAGCAGGCAATTCTTCCACTGTTTTGTTCGATATTAATCCATAGCAAGGCTTTCCTAGCACAAAGGCTTCTTGGTATTCATATTCAATCCATTGACGATATGCAGAATTAACTGAAGGAATTATTAGAACTATTTGGGAGTCTGCAATTTTATTGTGTATGGCGAGAGCCAGGTTGGGGTTGCTAAATATAGCATTATCACGAGGTTTACCAGTCACCCCAAGGACAAGCTGATGTTCTCTGATGGACTGTTTGCACCTTTCTCTTTCTTCTGATAGTCGATCCACTTTAACAGAGAGATGATCAAGCTCCGCAATTATGGATTCTTTTCGGTCAGCGACTTTTTGTTTCTCTTCATACGGATCACAACCTCTATATTTTTTTCCAATCCCACTTAATTTTCTTATTGTATCATCCAGTTCGGGGCCGGATAGGCGAGTTTTAGCGTAATTGAGGAGTGTATCCAGACGCTCAAAATATGCTATTTCTCCTAATATGTTTGACAAATTTTCAGCCTCTTTCCCCAGGTTTTCTGTCAGTTGCAGAATTTCGCCGAGCTCTTCATTAATAGCTGATATTCTCGCATGCAGAAATTCATCCATTTGTCCCGCCATCCGTTTTCCAGTTGCAATTTCTATGGCTCGGTTATAAGGGATTGACTTATCTGTCCACTCGAAACGCTCGATACTATCTATCAACATTATGAGCTCATTGTAATAGTGCGTCTCATCCCATGCATGACTTATGAAGATTGTAATTTTTTCTATCATCGAATAGAAATTATTCTATCATTTATTATGGTTAACACCGACATCACCCGCCTGAGCCGGCGCAGAGCGGCGGGGAAGGTCGGGTGTATGTGTTTGTGTACGCCCGGCATGGGTGTGATCTAATGGGGTGCAAGTCCCCTGTATGTAAACCCTGTTACTGTCGTGATGACAGGAACATAAATACTAGCCGAAAGCAAGGGCGATCCCGCGAGGGTTCGTCCGGAGGAAGCTGGAGCGCAAAGTTATGAGTCGACGAACAGAAACGGCATACAAGGCCGAGTCTCTGGGGAAGTCAGCACAACATGACAACGCCCGGGGTTTAGGAGATACGGTAAATGCCGCGATTGCATAATGAAAGATCACGTCCTTATCCGGGGAGGCCTGTCCGGTATGCGATCCAGCTTCCGTTGGAAAGCGCCATACATGGCAACATGCCTGGTTCCCAGGCAGGAGTCAGCAGAGGTCATAGTAGTCCGCTGCCAGCGGACGAAGGACCGAACCCAGAGAAGGGAAAGGACCCGTCATGCTCGACCAATGCGATGAACCCGA
>JBFXII010000097.1:0-8793 GCA_050176095.1 Desulfomonilaceae bacterium | reverse complement strand
ACCGGACTGAAGCGGATTTCAGTCATGGAATTTGCCCGGATTGTATGAAAAAGGTGTATCCGAAGTTTGCCGATAAAGTACTCAACAAACAATAAAATCAGAAAGCGTCTACTCGGAATAAACTGAAATAATGGATATTTCACAATTTCCCGAATAGACGCATTTTTTGAACGCTTATTCCTCCTTGAATTCCTTGATTTTCTTGCTCAGCGTATCTTCAAGCTTTGCGACCTGAGAACCGGCGTTGTCAAGTTTGGTTCGGGTATCTGAAAGTTGCTTCTCATTGTTCGCAAGCGCTGAAACCCAGGTGGACCTTAACTCAAGCTCCTTGGGCTGATTGGAGGTGAGCGCCTGGAGATTTGAACGGATTCTTGCCTGTTCATCCGATAATCTTTTAGATTGTTGATTCAACTCATTTATTTCTCTTTGTAACAAGGCTTTTTTCGCCATGATATCACCAAGCTCTTTCATGAAAGTCCTGGCTGCTTTTGACATGCTTGGTTGAGAAAGATAAAAGCGGATCTGTTCCTCACTGCACTTGGCTAGATGGACAGTCTCAGCGATGTCCTTTTTCTCCTCGACCACAAAGTCGATAGTCTCCGCCGCCTTCAGGGGAATTTCAAATCGATAGTGGTTCCCAACCTCTTTTAAAGGTTTTTCAGGTTTACTAAGCCTGTAACCGGAATGTTTTGGTTGATGAAGCCACAATGCGGCCGGCTCTTTACCTCTATTCGTGATTTTCCAGCTATTTGTAAGGACTTCCACCGAAGTGAGAGTGAGTATTCCATCAACTAGGCGAGCGCTCAAGTGTGGTTCACGCTTGGATTTTTCGTTCTTCACAATGTCAACGATCACATCAGAAGCGTAAGGAACAACTTCCTGACTTCCTGGCGCCAGAGTTGTTGTTAGAATGCCTTCACCCAATGATGCGCTCCCTTCGAAGAATGTTACCGGGCCAGCTTCTAAAGTTAGGTTGGAGCTATTCTGAAGGACGAATGCGTTTAGGGGTTTCGGGGAGAAGTCCGCTTTGTAAAAAAGAACCTTTTTCCCGCTGATCTGTTCTGAGAGTATCAGCGCCATTGCGGCCTGACCTTTCGGGATCGAAATTCTTTCTTTCGGCTCGTATGAAAAAAGGTCTCCAACCTGTGCGGTAAGCGCTCCAGGAGCCTGGGATGCTGAGAGAATATCGGCCATGGATTTAGGCTCTTCTCCGTCCTCATCCCCTGCCGCCTCTGAAGCCTGTTTGGAAGATTTGAAGGCCAGTCTGTCGCCCGGTTGCGCCATCATGGCCCTCTTAGTTCCTACCGTAGGAGCTTGAGCGGGAGTGACCCGTTTTTCTCTTTTAGGCCCAAGTAGCTGGATTTCATCGGCCAGATCAGGTCCCGACATTTTGTTCCAATCAACTCCGATGTCCTGGAAGCCGGGTATCTGAACCTGAGCACGCTTCACATAATAAGGTGAATATAAGTCCATGATATATGAAATTGGGCTGCCTGCCACAAAAGAGAGCTTGACGTCGTTCCAGTCATCTTCGGTATTGTTCTCCGCTAGGGCCCAGCCTTGAAGCAATGCTGAACTGTCTTTTTTCTTTTCATCAAAGATCACACGGTAAGAACATTTCCAAACAGGCATCCCGACAAGATATCCAATACGTATCTTCCTTTCGCCTTCTCCGGTGGCGCTTAACATAATCTTCTTCCTGTCATTCTTCCTGCTTTCTAATGACAGGTCCAGAAAACGGTTCAGCTCTTTTTGAAGCGATTGGTCGGTAAGCGAGAATTCCGATATCGAGTAGAGATCCACTGATCGGATCTGACCCGGTTTTGTGAGTAATACCAAACGGTATGATTTTGTGAAAGAAGTGTTGTTTTGCGTTTCACTTATCGGTTCGACCCCCAGGATACGACCATCTATTGATTCTCCGGCCACTTTGAGATTGATTTGGGCGCCCCTGAGTTGCAACATGAACTGACTGAGTGCGGCCTCCTCGGGAACCTTTATCATTACCTCCTCAAGCTGTTTAGACAAGGGATCTCTCGTGTCATAGCGTATTGAAGAAATCCTGCCGCCACCAAGGTCCACAGCGAAGAAACTCTTCAATATGTCTTTCATCTGATCTTCGCGGAAAAGCATCGAAACAAGTGCATTCCCCTGAACTTTTCCCTCACGTTCGAAATATCCAAGGCCATGTTTGTAGAGCGTAACCTTGGTTATCGGTGGCGTCTCAGAAGGTTTATAAATCACATCCCCCAATGCGGCGGATAACCAAAGGCAGGTGATGACCAAAGCGGCAAATGTCCTTTTCATACGCATTCCCCTTTTAAAACGTTGACCAACTCCTTAAAATAATTCGTCAACTAACCGGCCGTACTGACTTCGAAGTTTATTCTGTAAGCCTCTAATTCGAAACTAATTTTTTCAGACATTGTCATTGAGCAAATGTTCAATTATTTTTGTAGGGCCAACTTTGTGGAAATTGCTGAGAGCGTCTGCTAATTAATAGAACAAATTTTTTCGCATTCCCGATCATTCGCAATGATACCTATGTGACTGAAAAATAATTTTCAGGGGACATTCTGACGGATATGACCACAATTAACAGAATAGAATTGCCAACTCCTTTCGTGCTCAACCGCGTTAACTGCTACTACATTCATGATTCGAAACCGGCTCTTGTCGACGCCGGAGTCGACACTGAAGAAGCTTTTGATGTATTGGTGTCGGGAATCAAGAAAGCAGGGGGATCGGTTGACGGAATCAAACGCGTGTTTCTAACTCACGCTCATGCCGATCACATAGGCCTTCTTTCCAGAATTGTTGATCTGAGCGGCGCCAAAGTATTCATTCACAAGCATGACGCCCCTAAGATGCTTGATTCGGGAGAAGAAGGAAGAGAAATTCTCAGGAGCAAGTATAAACTCTTCTTTTTGGAGAGCGGAGCGCCTGAGGATCTCACGGAAGAATTCCTGGAGGCTCTTTTCAGCAGACTGAAAAGATATTTCAGATGTTTTGAACAACTCAATATCCTCAATGGATCCGAATCTTTTTCGTTTGACGACTTTAAGCTTGAGATAATATCCACTCCGGGCCATTCACCGGGATCAATATGCCTGCTGGATAAGGATAGCGGAACGCTTTTTTCCGGCGACACCCTTTTGGAAAAAATCACCTCCAATCCAGTGGTGGAAGTTAACCCATCCAAGGATAACCAAGGTTACCGAAGTCTCGAAGTGTTCAAAAACACTCTCACCATGATGCAATCCCTAATGGTGAAGACAGTGATGCCGGGGCATGGACGCCCATTTGAAACTTACCGGGGCCGTATTAAAGAACTCCTCGATCACCATGAAGAAAGAACAGGTCAGATAATCGATGCGCTGATGCTGAGTTCCCGGAACTTGGGGCCCGACTCTGGCATGACAAGATATATGATCACTCAGGAATTGTTCAGTGGCCTGAAGGGAATGGATGTTTTTCTCGGGCTATCCGAGATAAAGGGTCATTTGGACATTCTGGAAACCAGAGGCATTGTAACTCCTGTTCAAAAGGGCGCACAGATCATTTACACACTCACCAACCTTTGATGAAACAGGTTATTTTAGCGGAGACTTCAAATGATCAAAACAAAAGTCACCCAAATGTTAGGTATCAAATATCCCATAGTAGGCGGGGCTATGATGTGGATAAGTGACGCTGAGTTCACTGCTTCGATATCTAATGCAGGCGGAATCGGAGTCCTTGCTTCGGCAATGTTTACAACACGCAAGGATTTTGAGACAGCTCTGGACAGGCTCAATGACCTTACCGATAAACCCTTTGCGGTCAACCTGAATTTATTCCCCTCAATGAGAGTCATCGACAATAACGAATACCTCGACGTCATGGTCAGTAAAGGCGTTCGAATAGTAGAGACATCCGGGCACGCTGCTCCGGAGGGCCTGGCCGTAAAATTCAAAGAGGCCGGGCTGATATGGATGCACAAATGCGTCGGGGTGAGGTACTCCAAAAAGGTGGAGGCGCTAGGAGCTGATATCATAACTGTGGTTGGCTATGAAAACGGTGGAGCGACAGGAAAGCTGGATATAGGATCGCTGGTTTTGGTCCCAAGGGTTGTTGAAAGCGTAAATGTTCCTGTAATCGGAGGCGGAGGGGTTTGCGACGGCAAAAGCTTCGCCGCTATGCTCGCCCTAGGCGCTGAAGGAGTCATAATGGGCACACGATTACTAGCTACCCGGGAAGCGCCTATTCATGACAATCTAAAAGACGCCTTGTTAAATGCTGAGGAATTGGACACCATGCTGGTGATGCGGTCCGTCGGCTCGACACATCGTGTATGGAGCAACTCCGCTGCAAACAAATGCCTACAGATGGAAGCTCAAAACTGCTCCCTGCAGGAACTCATAAGTGTGGTTGGTGGATTACAGGCTAAAAAAATGTATTCAGAGGGAGATCTTGACGCAGGGGTAATATCTTGTGGACAGAGCATAGGACGATGTCATGATCTTCCGTCTGTGAATGAATTAATCCAACGGATTGTTACCGAAGGCGAAGTAATGGTTAGAAAACTTTCCCAGGCATTTTCCTGATTAACCATGAAGTTTCTCAAGGCATCAATCCCATTGCTTTCCAGTAAAAAGAACTGATCAGGATCGCCACAACCACTATACCCGCGTAAATACAACCCACCAGACTCACCTGAGAAGATGTCCATGCCCTGGAATTGGACATGGCGTCTCCCATCATTATGAACGGTTGCTGATAAGGCAAAAAGAAACTGTTTCCTCCGGCGATGAGCGCAACGCTTACCAGGGCTGGATTCAACCCGAAATCCTTGTAAAGGGGAATAAAGATCGGAGCAGCGATTGCTATTGTGGAAAAACCCCAGGGGACATCAAGAAAACGAATAAGCCAGAAGCCGATCGTTAGAGCGAGAAGGAAAACAACAGGTTCGGAGGCATACGAGAGAATGGCCGGTTCTATTATTGGACTTAACCAATCGGAAATCCCCGTGTGCGCAAAAATGGCGGACAACCCCAGAATGACACCGAAAAAATTTATGATATCCCAATTTACCCCGCTGGATATATCCTGAAAAGATATCGTCCCCAGAAGCGTCAGAGCAACGAAGGACAGTAGCGCTACGGATGCGGTAGACATCCCGTGCAGTCTTTCAGTGGTGAAAAGTATCAACGTGGCTGTGAGGATGACCCCAACGATAATTTCCTGTCCCGTTATTTTACCCAGTTCATCGTATTGACGTTTGAAGGTCCGACTTGAAATCCTCAATGGCTCCTTAGGTTTTAGAGCCAAGTAAGTGAAGAACAGAAACAATACTGTTATCAAGAACCATGGAACTGCCATGTAAACCAGCCACGAATCAAAAGTCACAACCGGTTTGATCTCCGCAGGGTAAAACCCCATCATAAAAATGCCCCAGAGTGAACCGGTAAGCCAAGCGTTCCCTGGAAAAAGCGCAGTCCCCCAAGCCATAAGACCTATAAGAGCAGATCCTCGTGAACGCTCAGGTATTTTACAGGCATCCACAACGCTCATCGCAATCGGCATGACAATTGAAAGCCTGACCGTTATAGAAGGAGTTAGAGCGGACAGTATCAGACCAATGATGAACCAGCTTATAGAAATGGTCAAATAACTGGGTTCGAATAACTTCAGCACAAAATAAGCTATTCTTTTCCCCAATCCAGACTTGACCAATGCAAATCCAAAAAAGAGAGCGGGGATCAGAACCCAGACTGCCGAACCTGTATACCCCCCGGCCACGGCGCTTAAAGGAACCTTTAATGTAAGACATCCTCCCAGGAGCAGCGCTCCTCCTGCAAAGTACGGCAGAGTTGGAGGCCTAAACACCCATAAACCGAGAGAGACTATTACAATTCCCAAGACGTGATGACCCTGAGCAGATAATCCGGAGAAGGGTTTAAGCATGCCAATGAAAAGCGCGGCAAAAACCAACAATAGCATGCCTATCCAGTTGACAACTTTCATTATTGAATCTCCGGTAAACAGCCAGTTTGAGAATTGTAAAAAAGATGTCAGTTGAAGCTATGTTTCGGAAATGAACTGAGCCGCCCTCTTCTCCGACCAGTATTCTTTCTCTTCGTTAAAGCTTACAAAGCCTACATGACCACCGTATCGAGGTCGCTCGAGGAAAAGATGCCGATTCGATCTCGCCTCTTGCTCCGGAAAACAGGTGGCGCCTAGAAACGGATCATCCAAAGCGTTTATGAGAAGACAGGGCGCCGCTATATTTCCCAGAAACTGTTTTGATGAAGATTTGGCATAGTAGTCATTGGCGTCTCTAAATCCGTGTAGAGGGGCTGTAAATTTGTCATCAAATTCCTTTAGAGTCCTCACGGAATCCAAACCCTCCGGATTGGCTGCGTGCGGGTAAACTGTAGCCTTGTAATAGATCTTCTTGCGCAGCATCCTCAGAAATCTCTGGCTGTACGCCCAATTACTGCTCTCGCTCAATCTGTCCGAACATGCTTTAAGGTCACAGGGAACTGAAATAGCTACTGCGGCTTTAATCTCGGGTCTAATGGATTTTCCCGATTCCCCGAGATATTTCAGGATCACATTGCCTCCCAGGCTGAAGCCTACTAGAGCAAGCTGATCATAAAGCCCCAAGGACATCGAATGATCAATCACCAGTCTGATATCCCCGGTCTCTCCGCTGTGATACATCCGGATTGCCTTGTTCGGCTCACCGCTGCAACCCCTAAAATTCAGCGCCAATGCGTCCCAGCCATGTCTATTCAGAGTTCGGACCATCCCCATGATGTATGAGCGTCCAGAGTCTCCTTCCAATCCGTGAAGAACTATAGCAAGCTTCCTGGAACCAACCCGTGACCAGTCAAGGTCTAGAAAATCCTTGTCCGGTGTGATAATTCTCTCCCTGACATAATTGATATCTTGAACTTTTCTGAAGATGGATGGAAAAACCATCTGAGTATGCGGATTCCTAAAAAAGTAGGGAGCGTGGTACTCGGAAATGTCCACAGTCGGCATTTTTATCCCCCTGGATTCATTACTACATGTGTATCAGTCATTAATCAAATGACTCAAATTGGCAAAAGGCTTGTACGAATAATTAGGGTTGTTCTCACTATCTAGAATTGATTCGACCTCTTCGCCTTCACGCAATTGCTGAAAATGTTCCCTGTCATGACAAGCCCTGCATAGAAGTTCCCAATTACTTCCATCGGACGGATTATTGTCGTGATTATGGTCCTTGTGATGAACCGTAAGTTCTTTCATGGACTTGCCTGAGAATTCGCGTCCGCATCGTCCACAAACCAGTGGAAGGATCTTGAGCGCCCGCTCCCTATAAGTATTCTCGCGACTTTCCTGAATACGTCTCGCTTCCGAAATTACCTGATCAAGATTGCCGCTTCTGGTCTTTTTCTTTTTTAATCTCACAGCCAGAGCCTCGATAAAAAATTCATTATGTCTAGCCAAACATCAAAATCATTATAAAAGAGGTCTTTTGGTTTCCAGCAATAATTCAACTGCTGCACGTTGATCGCGATATTTTTCTTCCTCGCATACAGGCGGGCACATATTCAAGTCAACAAGCCCCGATGCGAGTTTTATCGCAAAATTGTAACAGGAACTCTCTCCGCAGGCCCTGCAGTTTCTCTTGGGCATTAGCTTGAAAAGCTCCAGGGGCTGACGTTTCTCGTGCGTCTTAGTGTCAGGCTCCATATCTGCTCGTCTTTCCCATATATCATTGACAAGTTCAACGAGCTCACTGATGATCTTTTCAGCCTGTTCTCTAGTTTCCAGATGATCAGCCGCTATCTTTTTCGACCAAAATCCTATCTTATGCGAGTCCTTCCTCCAGGAGAATGCCGGGCCATCAGTGTAATAAGTCCCGCTTTTCAACTCGGCATTCAGGTAGGGGAGCGCCTGGCTTATGTCGATATCGAGATGAGCAACAGCCTCATATTCGAAAACTTGATCGCTATGATCAGCCACTTCTATCTCGAGCCTGTAATCGTCAATTAACATTTGGCCTCCAAGACTGAACTTGTCAAAACAGTGTAATTTGACGCCAAAATCAGTCAAATATCGGTTTTGAATCAACTGACAATGTACAGTCCGGATATTACAGCAAAATGCGACTTCCGATCAATATCCGTTTATTGATCCTTCGAAAACAATATGAATCCTTTGCTCCTCTTGCGCATCAGTAATTGTAGCGAAACAGGACAATCTACCAGGAGGTGCTAACCATGCCTGACAAATTTAATAATGAAGGACAATATGGAGGAGTAAACCCGAGCCCAACGCCCCCGGAGACTCCGGGAGATCCTTGCGCAAACATCGAGGGTTCCGTAAGAAGGGGGTTGTGCAAAGTATGTCAAACTCCCGTCGTGGGTGAGGCTCCTTTTTGTAAGGACCATGAAGCTCCAGTGCCTTAGTAAATAGTACCGTGCCGTCAAGACAACAGTAGCTGGCGGCACGACAATTATATCCTGATTAAAATCCCTGAATCACATTTATTACTCATCCAAGCTTATAACATTCCTTGAAACGTAAACATTCATTCGGGTTGGCAGAGGGAACCTTCAACCCGAGGATGTGTCAATCTATTTAAGGACTGAAAAAGGAAGGTCCCTCAAGGACATTTCTGACGATCTAATCTCATCTGTTGTATCTGAAGCCGTAAAATCCTGTAATGGCGCTAAAAAGGGGGCTGAGCGAATGATTCAGGTTTCCAGAAATGCTATTCACAGGTACCTCAAAAAAGCAGGAGGTAAGCAAGAATCT
>JBFXII010000096.1:0-8903 GCA_050176095.1 Desulfomonilaceae bacterium | reverse complement strand
ATCTTCAGTAAGCCCAGTGGTATAAAAAATAAGCTTGGAGAAACTATTGACACTCTGGTCTTTATTTTTCTCCAAGCTTCAAGCGCGTAGAGAGGATTCAAGTGATTGGTCAGTTACACCACGATATTGATCTTGTGGCCTATGCGGCGGTGTCGGTTTTTCTTAAATTATCAGATTTCAACAAATCATTTAGTGATTTCTGCGTATCCGCCAACAGTGGACAACCGCTAGGTGAACACATTTCCAACGAAGAAACCGCCTGTCTGTAAAACCTGCGAGCTTCCGAAAGATTCCCATTAGATTTGTAAACATCGGCAAGTCTCCTCGAAACCATAGCTACACCTAAATTATTCGGTGAATCGTTCACAAAGATAGCTAAGGCTCTTTTGTAGCAGTCCAATGCTCTGGCTTTCTTGCCACAACTTGTATAGGAGTCCCCCATTGCCACCAAGGTGTCCGCAATGATGCTAGATGTAGATTCCCCATTGTTTTCGAGTCGTTTGATGGCCAGGCGATATTCCTTGCAACATTCCTTATACTTGCCCTGAGCTTTGAGGCTGTGAGCCAACTGAATTCTTATCCTAGCCAAAGTTACTCGAGACCTAGGCTGATATTTAGAATATGGATCAAGTATAGCTAGGGAGTTGTAAAGTTTGCTGACTGCCGCCTCATAATTCTTGTTCAATTTTTCTAACTCAGACAAGCCGATAAGCGATTCAGCGGCGAAAGGACTGAAGGAATCACCCGTTTTCTCACATATCTCCAAGGCTTCCTCAAAAAGACGCCTGGCGTCGTCATAATGTCCCATGGCCAGATCAACGTTCCCTAATTGATTCATCAAGTGAGCTGTGTTTGGATGCCAGATCCCGAATCGAATCCTCTGTAGGTCAACGCCTCTCTTGTAGTAGCGAAGGGACTCAGCATAGGAGCCAGATTGTCGGCAAAGATCTCCTAGAAGAGCCAATGACTTAATTTCATAAATACTGTTTGGGCCAAATTCTCTTTCAGCCTGTTTCAACGAATCTTTTGCAAGAAGTAACGATTGTGCTATTTGTCCACTACGGTAACTATTTTGTGAGAGATTGTAGAGATCTTTCCAATTGGGCTGATCACCAATCGCCAAGTCTAGGAACGATAACGAGGTGATCAAAAATGTTACCAGCAAAGTAATTCTTTTCATTGAGCTCTCTCCCCTTGCCGATGCGGCAGATTGATGATGAATTGTTAATGTGGGAACAAACCCTGTCTGGTTCTGAAAAAAGCATCTCAGATTGTCCATTTTTAAGATGTTTGTGATTCCCAACCATGATTCCGTTGAACAGACCTGTTTTGGTTGGGCGACCCACTAAATTGGGACGCCCATACCACGCAAGGAGCTAAAGTCCCCCCTCGGAGAAGGACTTCAGTGATAAAACTCAAAGCAAAAATGGCGCCCAAGTTAGCAATGAAAAAAAGGTGCGTAACTCATTGAATTAACGAATTAAAAGAAATGTAATTTTGTCGGGGAGTGACCTAGACCATAAAGAAAGTTTGAAAGATGGGCGTTTCTCACCCATCTTTTTGAACCAAGCTCTGTTAAGCATTTTGCATGAATGCCGGAAAAATCGATTCAACGGACGCTATGGAAGTTGTCTCAGAAAATCAGGATGAACTTTGTAACCGCAATTTAAGGCTTCATTAGCGTGAAACCTGGCTTTCTCATGATCTCCCTTGTGGAAGAATGAAACAGCGAGATTATTGTGAGCCATTCCAAAACCCGGTTTAATACTTACAGATTTGAGATTGTGCTCTATGCTTTTGTCGATGTTACCTATGCTTAGATATGCGTTACCTAAGTTAATGTGAGCGACAAGATTTTCAGTTTCCAGAGTTAATGCTTTTTCTAAACTGTGGATCGCCTGGTCAAAATTACCTTTTGCCATGAATGCGATGCCGATGTTTATGCACCCTTCAACTAAATCAGGCCTAAATTCTAGGGCCCTTAAGCTTTCCTGAATGCAACCATCATAATCACCCTTTTGCAGCAAGATTGCAGCTATATTTATTCGGGCTTCAAGCATTCCGGGTTTTAATTTGAGAGCTTTTTTGAACTCAGCAAGACTTTCATCCAGCTTCCCATCACGGGAGAGCGCTAACCCGAGATTATAATGAGCACTAGGTGAGTCAGGCATTTGTTCGACCGTTTTCATCAAGCTCTCTATCGACTCGCCTGATCCTGTTGCTTGATTAGCGCCAATTGAAGAATCTGTCATAGGACCTCCAAGTATTATGAAGATATGCGGTATCCATAAGATTGCTTTTTCATGGTATCACATATGAAAACTAACAGGTAATTTAGTCATTTTTTTGGGGACTCCAAGAACCTGGTAAAACTGCAAAAGATTATTTCCTGCGAATTGCAGTTAGAATCCCATGACATCTGCAAGATGTGGCCAATACTAAACTTGAGTCCCAACAGATCTCGCGAGCAGTTCGTTTTATGGTCCTGAATTTGAATCCACCTATTCCAGGCAGGATCTGTCTACTTCTAATTACTCTAATCCGCTGACCTTTATAAATAGTGTCGGACAATTTTTCAAACAAGGGTTTTCTTGTTTCCCCAGTGACAGCGCAAGTAGTGGCTTCAGGACAATTGTCAGGACATCAGAAATCAGCATGACTACTACAAATGGTCGAGAAATCCAGCCTGAAAACATTTGGAAGTGTCTCGTTTAAATCGTCACCCAGGATAGTTTTTTCGAATCCAGTGTAGATTTTCAAGAAATATTCAGCAGCTAGATGAAAGGGGACTGTGGGAATTATGACGCAATGATCCCAAACATTAGAGAGATTTATCAGATATTCCAAAATATCTATTTCGTAGAAGTTGACATCAAGATGACTCGGAGCGCTTCTGTAACTAATATGAAGGTCTACGACATGTATTTCTGGAATAAATTCGAGTTCTGCGAGGCGTGTTAGCGCGAGATGCCCAAACTTGCCGTACCCAGCGATTATTATCTTCATGATAGCAACGCCTTGATGACACGAATCTTTCCGCTCAAGTCACGATAAGGAACCGGTGGTCGATAAAAACCGCTCAAATTTAGAATCTCAGAAACTGCTTCAAATTGATCTGCGCCTATTTCAAGAGCTAAAGACCCGGACTCCGATAAATACTTATGAGATTCGTTTGCAATTGTTCTAATGAAGTCAAGGCCATCCATGCCTCCATCAAGAGCTGAAATAGGTTCAAAATTGACTATTTCAGGACTCAAATCAGGTACATCGGCGCTAGGAATATATGGAGGATTTGAAAGTATCATGTCAAATATGGGGCTACTTTTGAAGCAGCTAGTCATATCGGTCAATAAAGCAAGGAATCTGTCCCCAAAGCCAAGATCATGAGCGTTGTTTATCGATAGCTCAATTGCGGCCTTGTTGATGTCAACGCCAACAATATTGGCGCAAGGGACTTCCTTTAATATACTCAACGAAATGGCTCCAGATCCAACGCCTATATCTAAAGCTATAGGTTCTTTCAAGTGTCTGAGTTCTTGAACGGCCACCTCCACAAGGGTCTCACTCTCGGGCCTAGGTATTAAAACTCCTCGTTTCACCTTAAACGGTAATGACCAGAATTCCTTTTGGCCTGTTATTAGAGCGACGGGTTCTCGGCAGGCGCGTCTCAACACAAGAGTGCGATACGCTTCACGTTCACTAATTGTCAAAGGGGTGTCAAAATTAAGATACAGCTCAACACGTGACACACGCAAACAATGCGCCAAGAGTGCCTCCGCATCTAGCCTGGGTGTGTCACAACCCTTGCTTCTTAAATAGCTTGATGTCCACTCAAGGATGCGTTTTATTGTCCAGATATCTTTTTTGGTCTTGACCACGTTCTTGCCTGTCTAAAGAAACTATAACCTTGGCCCTATCTCATTAAGTTCTTTCAATATAGATCACCCAAACAAAGCGGAGCCACAACGATGCATGTGATAAAATTTCGAGAAACTATCTAGCCTAAAACTATAACAAATACAGACTTAATTAGAAATAAGTTAAAGTAAAAAATGTTACATTGTTTTGCTGGTCATTCGGAACATTTAGTTTGATAGTGTGTCAATACTAATAACTCCAATTTATCCCCTCCTCAGAGACCCTGATGCGCGCTCCAGGGTCTCAAACCCCTCCTAGTAGCAATTGTGCCTTTGGATTGTAATGGTTATGGACTTTTTTACGCAAAGAAGTATTGGACAAAAGACTGTCATCTCGAAACGACTGCAATCTGTTATTCTTGTGCTAAAGAAATTAATGCGTAGAAATATCCCCCTCAAAAACCGAATTAAAAAAGTTTTCCATCCACAACAGACCGACAGATTAACAACGGTAATTCCGTCGTTCGTTCAGAGTCATTTCTTCTTGGTTATTTCGAGATCCTGGAGTTTCTGAAATTCCACCTTCATTTCTTCGATGGGGGTCATGGTCGCCTTCCTGGAAGTCGTAATCATTTTACCCCTCACGAGTCCGTATTCAACTGTTTGAGGATAATGAAATCGCCTTTTTGAAATTCTTCTCTTGTCAATCCATTGTGCTTGATGGATGGGCAAATAAAAAGAGAACCTGAAAGGCTCTATCACGATATGGAAGTGATATAGATCAAAATAGCCTTCTTCAAATTCCACTTTGCACTTTGGAGTAAGGTACATTCTCAAATGATGCTTGTTGGATGAAGTCTCCGATTCCCAAAGCTTTTTGGCTTCAGGGGAAAGGTTATAAATTTCTCTATCACCTCTACGAACATAATTAACCGTCAAACAGCCATGTCCACTTTTAAAAACTTTTTCTAGAACGTTATGCTTTATTGGAAACAGTTCGGAGCTGGTCTTAGTCTCGTGGACAAGGAAGCATAGATAGTAGCACGCCATAGCGATTTCTCTCTCCGGGGACGGCATAGAGTTAATTTCTTCCAGGTTTGCCATATGAAACTTAACCTTTTCAGGCATGACAGACTTGGTTTCCTTGGGTTTTTTGGGTCTAGGCGGTGTCGGTCCAAATCTCATTCCACGGGGATTTGGCAAGAACGGTTTCAAACCTTTGTCTTCCCTCTTGTAGACAATTATTGGATCCCTTCGGGGAGGTTTCTTAGGCATTTTTTTCTCCTTGGCCCGGATGCGATCGCCACTGCACGACACATATCTAAATGAATTACTCCTACTGGGCTAAGCCAATAGATGCAATCCGCTGCGTATCAATTGCTTACGTTCACGAGTGAATTGTTCCTAGATCATTTGCTAACGGTTATGTCAAAGATTGCTACACCGAACACAAAAAACGTATTACTCTTTTGAGCATTGCCCCATACGCGCAATCGTTATATCGGGTTGGTCATGTATACGCTAGTGATATTCGAAGGTGAACTTGTTTTCAAGTAGTTTGACGTCATTCAACAGAAAGTCGTCTCTTACCACTTAAATCTACCTCTAAACATTTACTGCAAAGTAATCAAGAGAAATTTTTTGTTGATCTGTAATCAGGTTGCAACGTCATTGGCATAGGAGTTATAAAATTGGGACGGAGGATATCATGGAAGTCGAAAAAATTTCATCATCTACCGAAAAGAAAGCGTTATCTGAACATGAATCAAAGAAGCTCCTGTCTACTTACGGCATTCCCGTATCGAAGGAAATTCTAGCCAGAAGCTCGAAAGAACTTCACGACGCAGTGCAGGAAATAGGTTTTCCACTTGTATTAAAAGGTTGTTCCAATGTGTTCAGCCACAAGACTGAAATGAATCTCGTGAGTCTCAACATCAAGACAAGCCAAGAGGCTGAGCGCGAATTCGAACGAATTTGTGAAGTCATGGCAGGCAAGGGAGAAGGAGTATTGGTACAAGAAATGGTCCAAGGTAAGCGAGAACTGATGGCAGGCATGACTCGCGACGCGCAATTCGGACCCTGCGTCATGTTCGGAATAGGGGGGATTTTTACAGAAGCCCTCGAAGATGTGTGTTTCAGAATGGCGCCAATAGATAAAAAACAGGCAAAAGAGATGTTCGGTGATATTCGAGGTAATAAGCTCTTGGGGCCTGTAAGGGGTATGGAACCGGTTGATCTCGATTCTCTGGCCGATATTCTCGTGGCTCTTGGAAAACTAGGGGCCGAACGAAACGACATTCAGGAAATAGACTTGAATCCAATAATTATCAGGCAGGGTAAACCGGTTGCAGTAGACGCGCTAGTGATAACTGACTTAAGGTAAATAAGTCCTGTCAGTCGCCACAATCGGATCATCGCATTAGGATCTCATAACAGCCCAACGCCTAAGACCGGAGTTTGAAATAAAAACTCAAGGTTTCCATCTATCAGGCCACTTCAGCCAATCGGGTGAGAGTGGCCTTACATTTCCAATCCCAAAGCATTTCAATCAAAAATTTACCTGAGGCTACACTTTAATTAGGTGACGGATGTCAAAAATTACTATGTTGGCTTAAATCAAATAACTGAATTTATTATTATATAATAAAAACGTTTTATTCTAGTATCTTATAGATCTAATATACATTATTACTCAGGTAGAAAGACACTTTTTGTGTGATCAACTATTCGTTTTGGATCGATATTTAGTATTTGTAAATGATTATAGCAAGTTAAGATGATAAGGGTTTTTATGTCTGTAACCTATATTTACCTGTTATGACGGATAGATGAGTTTTTTATATAAAAAATACTTGACAAATACATTCTATCCTATTAGAAGTTGCGCACCTGCATCAGTCCTACCATATATAACCTTCCGTTGACTCCCGCTAAGCGTCCTACCCGATGCCCCAGAGGGGGTCCCGCCTTTTTTTGTGGCCTGAAAACATCAATTATATCAAATAATTAAGCTTGAATCGCCATAGCTAAAGAAACGATAGCGATACTTTATTGCTTCAGCATAAGCATTTTTAATCGTTGATATACTCGAGAAAGATGACACTAAAGCAAGTAGGGTGGAATTTGGAAGATGAAAATTAGTAATCATTGCTTTGACAATCTTAAAATCATACCCAGGTTTAATAAATAAATCAGTATATTGCTGTCCATATCTAATAATATCGTTGCTGATTGCCGCAGATTCCAAACTTCTTACACTAGTGCTTCCAACTGCGACAATTCTTCGTCCAGCCCCTATAGATTCATTAATCTCTTGCGCCGCCTCCTTAGAAATCTCAAAAAACTCTTTCTCCATGGCATGGGAGCGTATGTCCGCTGTTCTGATCGGAATGAACGTTCCGGGACCAACATGTAAAGTTATCCTAACAACTCCAATCCCCTTCAATTGAAGTTTCCCGATCAATTCTGACGTGAAGTGCAAACCAGCTGTTGGCGCAGCTATAGAGCCAGGAAACCTGGAGTAGACCGTTTGATAGGTCAGTTTGTGTTCAATGTCTGAGTCTGCAGAGGTTTTAATGTAAGGAGGAAGAGGAGTGGTTCCGAATCTTTCCAAGAATTGTGGAAATTGTGAGTTTGAGCAGGGAAAGGCTATAAGGGCCCGTCCTGGTTCTAAAACTCGTTTGACTGTCAATATTGTGTGATCGTCTACAAAGATCTTAGAGCCTATTTTTAGCCTTTTGCTGGACTTTACCATACACTCGCGGACGGCCTGTTGGTTGTCGGAATCCAGAATCGGATTCATATTTGGTTCTAGCGCCAAGAGTTCAACTCGTCCTCCTGTTGACTTGAAACCTTTAATTAGTCCGGGCGATACTTTAGTTTCGTTCAAGACCAATACGTCATCTGGTAGTAGCAGATCTACCAGATCACTGAATCGGTGATGGATTAACGCACCAGTTTGTCTATAAATCACCATCAGTTTAGATTGATCTCGAATCGGTAGAGGCTGTTGAGCTATAAGATCTTCGGGAAGTTCATAGCTGTACGTAGACAATCTAAATTCGTAGGGAATGCCCGAATCGATGTCGCATTGTTCGTCGTTGTTTTTGTGTCGCGGTGTCATTAACTTTAGTGTAGATCTACTCAGAGGTTTACGGCATTGCGGGCCAAATAAACAATCACTAATCCAGTGACTGCTAATGCTGCCCCGAAAACTCTCAGGGCTGAGTCTGGCTGCTGTTGGACTACAGCCATGACGGACTTCATTTTTTCAGGAAATGCAAAATACGGTAGGCCTTCAACAACCATTACCATGCCAATTACGCATAGGAAAAGCTCCATTTCATCTCTCCGTTGAGGCTGCTAGTTTGACAGAGGAGGGTTCTCAAAACTCGATTTTATGTGTTCCCGTGTGATTCGAACAAGTATTATTACGAACAGTCCGAAATAGATTATCGATTCTACCGAACTTAGTATCGAAAGCCATTTCAAGAGAAAAACAACAATCACCGGTAATATCATTGATGCGGCGGAAAATTTGGTGGCGTCAGTGAAAGACAACTCGCAATTGAGACGCTTGGATAAAAGAATTGGGATTAAGGCAAAAATAAAAACCTGTGCGCTTTTTGCAATCAAAAAATAGATAATGAAGACAAACCAGGCAAGCAACCAGAGTTTGAACGAATACTCATTCAAGACTTCCAGCAAGGTGTTCGAATTTATGACCATATCTGGAAAATTTTTTAATGACATCTCGCTCAATTGGTCTTGATTTTTTAGGGCCACGAAATCGCTCGATAGAACGACCCCATACGGAGTCTCCTTAATATACTCGTAAGCTTCTCGCTGCTTTTTTTCCCGGGTATCTATAACTAAAGTCATTTCCCGGTCCGAAGAAGAGCTCAGGTAATGTGGTTGTTTTTCTCTGATAGATGCTTTTCCGTCTTTAATCGTTATTTCTGGTATTAAAGAGTCATAGCTACTCTCTATCTTGTCCATGAAATACTGAACTTGCGGCTTCAATTCGATGATCATTGCCCAAGCGCT
>JBFXII010000095.1:0-8926 GCA_050176095.1 Desulfomonilaceae bacterium | reverse complement strand
TAATAAACACTTACATTATCTCGTACAACTGTCAGAATAGGATCGTTCAAAATCCTCTCTGAGGAAGTCTTCTAATGACAAAATCGAAAAGTCACCTCTTTGGGAGCTTTGATTCTGAAGGCGCCGTAGGTAAATGTCGTGAATTGGGGCTTGCTATTGCCATTTTATGCTGCTTCACACTATTGAGCCTCTATCCGGAGGCTGTTTCGATGGCCGGTTCCAGCGAACCGTTCAATGTGGTGATCATTGATTCCTATCACCAAGGATATAGTTGGTCCGATATGGAGATTGCTGGATTCTTGGAACGGATGCGAGAGGTCTATCCGCTTATCGATCCGCCTATAGCACACCTTGATTCGAAACGTCATCCAGGAGCAGAAAATTTTGAAAGTTTCAAGGACAGGTTGCTACATAAGTACGGAGGCCATCGGGTTGACCTGGTTGTGGCTTTTGACAACCCCGCCATGGAATTCCTCAAGCGATATAGAAATGAGCTGTTTCCTGGAACTCCAGTTGTCTTTGGAGGAGTAAACGATTTTAATCAGTCTATGCTGGAAGGGATGCCAGAGACCTCAGGCGTGGCGGAAATCATGGATTACGAGAAAATGCTGGAGTCTGCTCTGGAAATTCACCCCAACACCAAGGAAGTAATCGTAATCCACGATTACACCGAAAGCGGAATCGCTGTTAGAAAGGAATTCGAAAAACTGCTACCCAAATTCTCAGGGCGTGTCAGATTCCGGTTTTTACCTCCTAATACCATTGATGAAGCCGTGAAGGAGACGGGTTCCTTTTCACCTGACTCAATAGGCCTAATACTGACCTACACTACTGACAGATCAGGCCGCAGCCTGTCCCTGGCCGAAAGCACTCGGAGACTCACCCAATCCAGCCCAGCCCCAATTTATTCTATGCATAAGACAAGGCTGGGATACGGCATAGTCGGAGGCCAACTCATCGGTGGCGTCGAGCATGGTCGAAGAGTCGGTGATATTGCGTTACGTGTCCTTTCCGGAGAGAAGGCCGGATCAATTCCCGTTGACATGTCAGGTGGATCAATTCCAATGTTTGACTATTCCCAATTGGAACGATTCCAAATACCCCTGAATTCTTTGCCGGATGGAAGCGTAATAATAAACGAGCCCGAGTCACTCTGGGATCGCTATCGCACCCTGATCATTAGTACTACTACAGTTGTCACACTGCTCTTGGTTATGGTGATTTCGTTGGCAATATCGTTGCTCAGACTAAAAAGAGTTCAGAAAGAGGTTTCAAGAAGCGAGGCCAAATATAAGCGTTTCGTTGAAACAGCCAACGAAGGCGTGTGGGCAATGGATGGCAACTTTGTGACCACTTTCGTAAACCAGCGAATGGCAGACATGTTGGGTTACAGGATTGAAGAAGTCTTAGGAAAGACTGTTGATTATTTCTTTTATCAAGAGGACTTGCCGGACCACAGGCATAACATGGGGTTACGCAAACAAGGAAAAGATCAGTCTTATGAAAGGCGATTTAAAAGGAAAGACGGCTCTACTCTCTGGACTATGGTCTCAGCAACTGCTCTAAACGATCCTGAGGGTAATTTCTTGGGATCATTCGCCATGTTCACGGATATTACCGAAAGTAAACAAGCTCAAATTCAACGTTCCGAAATGCAACAGCGTTTGGAGATAGCACTTGAGATCGGCATCATAGGCATCTGGGATTGGCACATAGACACGGGAGAGTTGTATCAAGACAAGTACTGGCTGAGCCAATTAGGCTATTCGGAGAGAGAACTTGAAAACCGAATCGAGTCTTGGTCGGATAGGATACACCCTGATGATAAGCCAAGGGTGATGGAAATGTTAAACGGACATTTGCAGGGTGATCTGTCGTCCTATGAAGTATAACACAGACTTCTCACCAAGTCGGGGGAATGGAAATGGATCTTTACCAGTGGTAAGGTCCTGGATTTTGACGATTCAGGCAAGCCAATTCGCATGCTTGGAACACATTTGGATATACATGCTCGGAAACTGATTGAAGAGAAGTTGAGTGAAAGCGAACAGCGCTATAGGACGGTAGCCGACTTCACCTATGCCTGGGAGTACTGGGTGGATGAAAATGGAAGGTTTCTGTATGTATCGCCGTCCTGCGAACGGATAACAGGTTACAAGGCAGAGGAATTTCTGGATGATCCTGCATTAATTGAGCGAATTGTTCACCCTGAAGATCGTTCTGATGTTCTTGAACATTTTCTTGCGACTAGAAAAAACGACTATCATAAGGCCCATGAGATTGATTTCAGGATCATACGTCGGAACGGTGAAACGCCTGGATCGGGCACGTGTGTCAGCCGGCATACGGATTAAATGGGCAGCCATTAGGAAGAAGAGCATCCAATCGGGACATAACTGGAAAGAAGGAAGCTGAGCAGGCCCTTCGAGCGAGTGAGAAAAGGTATAAGGCGCTTGTAGACAACCTCCAGATGGGCATATCGGTTATAAATTCCAGCATGGAGATCGTAGCCGTCAATCCATTTTTTGCAGCCTTCTACCCGAATGTTAGACCTGGAACCGGCCAGGTCTGTTATTCAACTTATAATGATCCTCCGAGATCGTCTCCATGTTCTTATTGTCCGTGTGTACTTTCATTCAAAGATGGAAAAGTACACGAGTGTGAGACCGAAACACCTGCCGGCGATCAGATTCGTAACTACAGAATAATTTCAAGTCCTGTGAAAGATGATTCCGGAGATGTTCAGTTCGTCGTGGAGATGGTAGAGGACGTATAACTGAACGAAGATCTGTGCAATCACAACTTGCCCACGCCCAGAAGATGGAGGCTATAGGAACTTTGGCCGGAGGCATAGCTCATGACTTCAACAACCTTCTTCAGGTGATAATTGGTTACTCCGACTTCTTACTTGAACGAAAGAAAGACGTGGGTGAAGATCATAGTGATCTGAAGAAAATTTACGATGCTGGCCAACGAGGAACCGATTTGGTAAAAGGCCTGTTAGCTTTCAGTAGACAAGAAAAGGCCAAAATGGTCGCTGTGGACTTGAATGATGAAGCTATAAAAATTGAACGTCTCCTGTATCACACAATACCTAAAAACATAGTCATTGAGCTTCATCTGGGGCAATTCCTCAAACCAATCAACGCTGATCCGTCTCAGATTGGACAAATTTTGATGAATCTGGCGATCAACTCAAAAGACGCAATGCCGGAAGGAGGCAAACTGGTTATTGAAACGGAGAATGTCGATTTGGACGATGAGTATTGCAGCCGAAATATCGGAGTTACCCCAGGATCCTACGTATTGCTGTCAGTTTCAGACACTGGTACGGGCATGGACGGTGAGACCTTATCCCATATATTTGAACCATTTTTCACCACTAAGAGCGTTGGAAAGGGCACTGGTTTGGGGCTTGCGACGGCATACGGAATAGTTAAGCAGCATAACGGTTATATTCTTTGCTATAGCGAACCAGGGCACGGAACAACGTTTAAAATTTATTTCCCTGCCATTTCTGGCGAGAAAAAACCGGTATCTGTTTCCGACGAATCGACCATGCAAGGGGGAACAGAGACCATTTTGCTTGTTGATGATGACGAGGACATAAGGAATCTCGGCGCTAGAATTTTGGAGCAAAAAGGCTACAACGTCATCTCAGCTAAAAACGGCAAGGAAGGCTTAGAGATTTATAAAAAATATGGTGACCGCATAGGACTAATTGTTTTGGATCTGATAATGCCGGAAATGGACGGTAAGCTCTGCATGGAGAAAATCCTGAAGATCAATCCAGGGGCAAAGATTGTTTTGGCCAGCGGCTATTCGCCAAATGGGTCAGCGAAAACTCTAATTTCAAAAGGAGCCAAAGGTTTTGTAAGCAAACCTTTCCTAATAAAGGAGTTGCTAGTCACTATACGAGAGGTACTCGACTCAAAAGAAAAGGCATTGGCTGATTTAGTCTAGAGTTGAGAAATTGAGAGCTATTGACCGGCGTCTCAGATTTAAGGATTAATTTAGAAGAGACCAGGTGAAAAGAATCGTAAGAGAAAATTGTATCATATTCAATCAGGGCATGAATTGTTGGCGCCAAGACGCAAAAGGTTAAATCCGCTTGGACGATAGCATGAAAGTTGAGGCTGCTTCAGGGACATTGATTTTCGCGGAGACCTTGCGAATGAGATATCTTCCTCTGAGTTTCTGGATCATTCTGTCATTGATGTTGGCCGCGTTCACGGTTGCTTTGCATCTTGGTGGAGGTCCATTTTCTTCTCAAGAACAAGACTGCTGGCGATCTGGTAGTGCTGGATACCAACAGGCCTTCAGAATTTGTCGAGGCCCTGGAGAAGACTGTGGGCAGCGCCTTGAACAATTCATTCATGGTGACCATAGAGTCAAAGCCCACATTCACGGTCCGTTATTTGCCGAAAATACTCTACTTTATCGTAACCTTGCTCCTGGTTATGCTTATATCCTTTTTGTCCGCATATTTATTCAGAAATTAGGCAAGAGGTTTTGCTGACCTTTCAGTAGCGTACATTCCATTCTTTAAAAGAATCCAAAGTAATTTAACTTGTTGTAAGCACTCTTAATTCTAGCCCAGGGCCATTTATACTCAGCTCCGCCTGGATTTTCGTCTGACAGAAAGCATGTAAGCAAACCACAGGGAGCAGCCTCCAAAAAAAATAAATCCAATCGCCGCCATACCTCGCTCTTCCGGTTCAGCAAAAAACATTATTGCGGAAAGAATACAAAGAACTAGCGCCAAGACCAGCATCAAGACTAGGTTCCAGGGGCTGTAATGTATAACCATCCTTTCCACAGTTTCAGAAAGTCTCAGCTTTTCTGACGCAACTGCCATGCCTTTGGTAACACTGCCCGTCCAGAACGTATATCCCACGTAATAAATTCCCACGAAAATCAGAGAGTAAACCAGACCCAACACCTGAAGACACATGATTGAAACCAGGATCGCGCAGAAATTGCACCACTTCACGGTCGCTTTGATTCTGTCGGCCTCAGCATTGGAAGTGATCACATAACCTTTTCCCAAAACTCCCCACGGATAGAAAATACTCTCTCCGGACTCGGACTTCTTGAACAAAGGATCAGAAAATGAATCCAAAAAACTCATGTCTAACTCCATGTTTATTCGTTACTGATGACAATGCCTTATTAGCGTTCCGAAACTGAAATGCTCTCTTTTTAGCCTTGCCTTTTCAAGAACTTCGAGCCCGGGCAATAGACTTGTAATATCAGGAGAAATGAGCTACGACCAGGGTAATATCATCACCTGGAGGAGAACCGTCTCCAAATTCCATAATCCGGCGAATTATCTCTTCCGCGGTATCCTCTGCAGTCCTATTGACCATTGGGCCAAGCAGATCTTTTAATCGACGCTCTCCGAAGAGTTCGCCGGCCGAATTTGAGTATTCAGTTATTCCGTCAGTATAAAAAATTAACTTATCCCCTTTTTCTATAAGCCTCATTTCGTCTTCGTACGGGATCAATCCTCCCAGTCCAACTATAGCGCCACCCTCCTCGAGGTATTCCACATGTCCGTCAGACCTTAGAAGAATTGGGGTCGGATGACCGGCATTGCAGGAAACCAGAGACGCTTTGCGATGATTGAGAACCACATAGCTCATCGTGAAATACTTGTCGAACCGTTCAATCGGATAATGAATGTCAAGAGCCGTTAGCACCATCTTAGGAGACGACAATTCGGTTTCACATACGAATTGGCTGTTGTTTTCCCTATTGCAGAAATATCCGGTAGTTGGAGAAAGCATTTGAGAAACCGACACTGTTACCATCGCAGCGGGAACCCCATGTCCGCTGACATCGAGAATATAAATTACAACTCGTTCATCATCGAGTTCGAAGATGTTGAAGATGTCTCCTCCCACTCGTTCACTGGGAATAAATCTGAAAGCGAAATCGCAACCCGGCAGTTTCGGTAACGAAGCGGGTAATAAACTCTTCTGAATTTCAGCGGCGGATTTCAAATCCTCATCCAACCGTTCCTGTTTTTCGACCAGACTCAATCGTTGGGTTTCCAGCTCTGTCATGTCATCAACGACAATCAGTATCATTTCGTCGCCATGGTAGGTCAGGTACAAGGATGAAAACAGGAAATGCTTGTTAAGTCTCTGTCCACCTATGTAAAAGTCCCTGGTAAGCTTCACCTTCAAGCTCGGAGCCTTCTCGGCAAAAGACATGATTATGGAATCACGTAACTCACATTTGTCACAGTTGGAGGTGTGACCGCAAACTCCATTTTCATCAACCGTAAAAGCGCATCCAATTGCATTGCCGCAAAATTCGTTGAGTATTTCTTCTTCCGGCTTGGAAAAAAGCTTTTTAAAACCCTGATTGAACTGTTGTATACGCACACTCTTATCTACGAGGAAAACAGCCGATGGGATGCTGTCCATCAATAAATTTAGAAACTCGTTCGATTCTTTCAGATCGGTAATATCAACCGCCATGACCATCAACTCCACAAAGTCGCGATTACAACCAAAGTAGCACCATCAATTTAGTGTTGCAATGAGTTGGGAGGATCACCACTACGGAACCCCGTGATACTCCATGAGACAGGCTCACCGCTCCCAACATTAACGAATCGGCCAACCAATCTGGAAATTTCCGTCCCGCATTTTGATGGAATGAGAGTCGACGTGAGATAGCAGTGAATGACAACTGACAGGAAGATTTGAGGAAACTTTAAGTGGATTGTTGTGTTTTTCTGAATTCAAATCCGTAGGTCGCAGGTTCGAGTCCTGCTGGGCGCGCCAGAAGCAACGGAAAATATGATGAGTATCAGGGCATTTATGTTGAATTTTTTAGATGTTTTGTTTGAAGTGTATTACGCTAGAGTCTCTTTTAGTGTCTCTCCAGAGAAAAGACCAACACTGTCATTATTTGAGGTCCATTATCTCAAGGATTCTGTTAATTACAAAATCTGGACGCGAATCATCCACCGAATGACCAGGTATTGAATCTATAAAATCCTCGTCCTGAAAGAGAATCCTGAAATTTTCCATTATAGCTGCTCTAAGCATGGAATTAGAGGTTTTCACCTCCTGGACAATTTCAGGCCTGCCGTCGAGAATGGCAACGATATCTTCCATGTCCCTAATATCCAGGAAGTTTTTTCGACCTCGGTTATTGAATGCCGCGAGCTTTGTCATTATAAAACATGGCGCAGATATAACTCTTATATTCAATTCTCCCGAAATATCAAACCATTGCGCCGTATTGATGGCTTCCATGTACCATTCATTTGAAAATCCTAGTATTCGATTGTCGGTCGGCATGATGTCCACACTCACGCCCTGAACAGTCCATTGACAAATCAACGGATAGTCTTTCGACATGTCTTCTCTAAAGCCCAACTCCCGTAGACGATTTGCCAGTTTTTCATATCCCGATGGAAAAACAATCTCAAAAACAACATCCACGTCGGTTGACATTCTGACCTCCGGGGATGCCGGGTCAGTAATCAGGAGATTGACAATGGCTCCTCCTACAAAAACCGCTTTTTCTCTCAATTCTTTTGGCGAATTCGCAACAATTCGGAGATTTTCCAAGTTAGGATGAAGGTTTCTTTGGTTTTTCATGTGCTCTTGGAATTAATCATTTTTTTCTGAGAATCCCTCAATCCGAGTCTCTTGGTAATTTCTTCCGAAGCAAAAATTCTTTCCCTGACTCTGCCCCCTCTTACTGCATCAAGTAAGGCCAGAAGTTCATATAATTTTGCGTCCTTCTTGGCTGCCTTGGGCACACATTCATGAATCGGCAAGAAACTAACGCCACGAACATTGCCTTCTTCATCTGGCCAAACAGGAGGAAAGTCCCTGGGCTGAACAATCTTATTTTCTAGTGGCGGAGCAGCGTAACTCGTTGGTATTCCCCTGGTTACAGGGCCGCGAATCGGAGGCAGAAAAAACTTTACTCCATGCACAAGCCATTCATGCAATGCTCTTTTTCGAGGCTTTAGTGTCTTGGGATCTAACAATTTTGACTCAACAGACCGCTTAATACTTTCATGCAAAGACGATGAACTGATTCCCAGACTGGAAGCCATGTCTCGATAAGACCACCTCTTAACACCTATAGTAAGAAGTTTTAAACTCACAACAATATCTAATGGTTTTAAGCTCATGATACCAAAATCGTTCGTTGTTCTCAAATACCGAACGCTTTTAGTGTATCACAATAAAATATTTGATCAATACCTTTTTAAAAAGTGATTTCTCTTTTTCCATTGATAAGACTATAAATAAAGCTCTCCGTGGGAAGCGGAATCGAAAATCTATCTGACCATTTACAAAAAATTATTTACACCTCCAGAACCAGTGGTATGAGTTCTGTCCCGCCCAACTTTCCTGAGCCTTATCAATAACGGAATAAAACACGAACATGCTTCATCACTATTTCCAACAAATATAATTTTTATTACAAATACATATAATAAATAAATAATAATTCATTTCATATAATGACATTAATTTGCTATAATTACATCACTATACTTCTACAACATCATCTGCCTGGACGACTTCATTAATAAGAGGCCGGGGTATAGCCGCAATGCTTTCTGATTAAGCTTGGATCGATTTTCCTCTTCCTTCTCCGGAGACTCGACATGAACAGACTTGCCCGCATTTATATCCTTGTTTCTCTCACAGTGTTCATCTGTCCTTTGTTGGCGCTATCGCAGGGCATTCAGCAGACGCCTTACAGCGCCGCCAGCACAATCAGGGGAGGCTCGGCAGCAATTACTCCAGATCTAACTCCTTCCAATCCACTGGGAATGCCGGGAAGTTCCTTGCTAGGTCCTAGAGGTAGCGAGAATATTTCCATCTCTCACGGTATGCTTCAGGGACTTATGCCTCAAATCCCGAATCTTCAGCTTGGATAC
>JBFXII010000094.1:0-8936 GCA_050176095.1 Desulfomonilaceae bacterium | reverse complement strand
GCAGATGCCAAATACGGTCAGGTCTACCTAGGTCCGCCGTGACAAACATCATGCACATCAGCAGTGCGCTTACGGCGAGGATCTCTCCAACAATGACAATATCCTTAATAGGCCCAAAATCATATAGATAGGCAGGGATGATCAATAACACCGCTGCAGCGGCCACTCCGACCAGAAATGTGAAATTTCCGAGATAAAAGCCCCACGAAACGTAACTCGTCATGCCAGTGGCTATCAATCCTACCTTTAATTGTTGGATATAGCTTCCTATACCTATAGCCACAAAAATAAGCAGAAGGGTCATCCAGGCATAATAAAGCGGCGGTCCGATCAATATCCTTTTAACGGCTTGGACTATGAAACTCTTCATCTGGGCCCTCACGCGTTATGTTGCAAAGAAGTAATAAAACTTTGGTTGAGTATTCAATTCCGACTTCAGACGAAAGACTCTTTTATTCCTAATTATCTTGCTGATCTCACTATCAGGATCTAAAAGATTTCCGAATTTTCTCGCTCCTACAGGACACACCTCCACACAGGCGGGATATTTTCCTACCCGGACTCTCTGAATGCAGAATGTGCATTTCTCAACCACATTTTTCATTCTTGGTCTGTTTCCAAGGTAATGTGTCACAGTATTAATTGATTCAGCGGGGATCACCGGTTCCGCAAAGTTGAACCATCTACCCATATAAGGGCAGGCGGCCATACAATAACGGCAACCGATGCACCAGTTATAATCAACAACGACTATTCCGTCTCGCTCGGTCCATGTGGCCCTAACAGGACATACCTTAGTGCACGGAGCATTTGCACAATGCTGACACTGAACCGGCATGTAGTAATAGCCATCTTCCGGGACTTCTTCAGGATCGTAATAAATTGTAGAATGTTCGAGGTCCATGTCGCCGTCTTTAAAGCGCAGGACCCTAATATACTGAATCTGAGGATCTCTGGACTGATTGTTTTCTTCCACACAGGCATAGACGCATTTCCTGCAGCCAATGCATCTTTGTATATCCAGGGCGTAACCGAATAGAGTGTTGTCTAAAGGACCCTCAGCTCCAACCACAAAATCTTTGCCGTATTTCTCTTTGTATTCTTTTCTTAGCCGCTCGACGGTTTGCTCGATCTCTTCTTTAGTCATCCTTTGAAAATTGTTTTGGATGAATTCTTGCCATGAACAGGAACTCACTGCAAACATTCCGAGGACGCTTGCCGCTCCTGCCATAAACGTCCGTCGATTAAGCAGCTCGCTGTTGGGTTTTTTAATCGACGAGTTTTCGAGATCTGCCGAAGGCCTGTTTCTAGGCGAGGAGCCTGACTCAGATGATTTTTTATGTCTCATCGTGGCAAACCTTAATGCCTGGCTTGAACTTCGACCGGAGTCCAAGGTTTCTTAGGCGGAGGCATAGGAGCCATGGGTTTGAATTTTGGATTATGTGGGTCATGGCATGTTACGCAGAGGTAGTAATTCTTTACGCCATTCCATGAGCCAGTGCGTTTGCCGTGTATTCCATCACGCCAGTCCCTATAGATAGTTCCGTGACATTTACCGCACAACAGGTAAGATTGTTCAAATTCGATAACCTTACCGTCACTCAACGGCAGTAAATAATTCCTATTGTCCGGGTGATGGCAATCCAAACACCATAACCTTATACCACCGTGGTTTAGACGGATATTCGTGTGAACCAAGAGGTCCTCCCGGCGTTTGAAATTGACGGGGAAATCCTTCTCTGGGCCGTGACATGCCCTGCACGGTGTAATAGTTTTTGGCAAAGGCCTTAGTGGCACTGGAAATTCTTTCTCAGATGTTGGAGCCTGTATTTCCTTCAAGGCTTCAGCATCCTGGGATTGAGCCAATGCTGATTTGTCAGCCAAGCTGAAACAGTAGCCCATGATTCCCAGCGCCGTGAGTAGAAGTATCAAATATTTTGATTTCATGACTCAGACCTTGTTTTGCAAACCCACAGGATGGCCGGGGACTACTTGACCTCTTTGCCGCCGTAGCGCTGTTGGTAATAGGCTTCGATTCTTTGAAGCTCTTCCTTGCTCATACCGTCTTTGTACCATTTATGAAGAGGATCCTTGTAAACCAACTCATTCAGAATGGGGGCAGCCTGATCTTTTCCACCCATGATTCTCTCAACTTCAGGAATGAAGTTGTTATAGAAATGTTTGGCTACTTCGTACATACCGTGCCACCATGAATAGTCAGGTCCCATCATTGAGGCTCCGTGTCTTGCCCTTCGTCCCTCATGATGCCACAGCTCGTAATAAATCCAGTCCAACTTGTCATCAAAGTCAGCCTTTGTGAGCTTGCCCATGTCCATGAGCTTCTGACGAACGTTAGTGGCGGGAATTGCGAATTTATTGTTGTAAAGGTCAACCAGATCATCAAACTGAGTGTAAAAGCTGTTTACCATGAAATCACCATGGCATTGTTTGCAGACGTCCTGCATTCTGTCTCTGCGATCTTTCCATTGTGTCAACTTCTTAGAAATAGCTGGTCTGAGAGTCCAGGAGATACGAGCTCCGACTTCATGAGTAGCGGGTTGATTCGGTGTTGCGCTCATATGGCATGTAGCGCATGTAGCAGTATCCTGGTAATCGACTCCTACTATCCATTCACTCCGATCCATGTTCATCTTGTCTCGGAAAGCCTGATAGAGAATTCCGTGTTTGGATTCCTGATAGACCTCAATTTGTGGATGGTCAGGTCCAAGGTGACACTTTCCACAAGCATCAGGCCTTCTGGCTTGTTCGATTGAAAATCTATGACGGGTGTGACATGCTGCGCAGCTGCCCTTACTTCCGTCAGGATTGATTCTCCCTATTCCGGTGTTGGGCCATGTGGAAGGGTCAAGTTGTCCATTAGGAAGCACTTTGACATTTGAGCCGTGACACTGCCGGCACCCAGTAGAAACAGCCGCGGGCCCTCCAACCACTGATCCGAGGTAGTTGTCTTGAGAGTTTAGAATGTCGGCGCCCTTGGCGTGATGCGAGCCTTGCTGTTGGTCAAATTGTTCCTTGTGGCATTTCGAACAATCCTTGGGTGATACTATTGTTGCGATCCAGAATCCGCGGTGATCATGTCCATCAACATCACCCGGGGTCTTGTCCGTCTTTTTTTCGGCTCTGTGGCAATCGTAGCAGTTAACTCCAGCCTGCCCCATACGTCCCATGCGCCATAGCTTGAAAAGCCCAGGCGTCTTCAGTTCATGACACTTGATGCACACTTGCCCTTCGGGCGAACCGTAAAGCTTTGGATCAACCTTTACGGCGGCGTCTGCCCACCAAGAACTAGCAAATACCGCCAATGCGACCATTAATAGAATTCTTCGCATGACTCAAACTCCCTATGGCTCAAGTTATAGCAGTTTATGGCTTGGGTTCCCCCGAGACTAACTTGTTGACAGATGTTTGTTCGACCGTTTGCCCATCATCACTTATCTGAACTGAGAGATTGTGATGATATGATGTCACTTTTATCGCTAGAGTATGGTCTATTAACCCGTAAATTTGCTGTAAAACTGTGTAAAGAAATTGTAATTTTTATTTTCTTGAAAGAAGAGCCCCGTACCAAGATAGCGGATATTGGGTCGGATCTGGAAGATTTTTTTAACATTTTCGATATTGAGGGCCACCGACGATTTGGTATTGTGGCTTTTCAGGACTTTTTTCATAGTCTGGGAGTTGAATTTGTCTAACAACCCCGGGAATGTGTGAGCGCGCTCCAGGATTTCTCACTCAATTCTTCCTCTTTTGTTCAACCAGGATCACGGGTTGGAGGCTCATGGGTTTAATTGGCAGAGGTCTGGATTGACGCGTGTTATTGTTCTTGTTACAGTTTTGTTTTATCACACGCGACTAGGTTTTCGCGATGGATCTTTCATGATGTTAAGACCAAAATTGTTTTCAGGCGCTGGCATTTCATTCAAGTTTCTCCTAATAAGCGCTTTAGCCACTGTAATTGTTTTTGGAGTTTTACTCACATGGTTCTGGAATCTTCAGACTGAGCACATAATGGAGCAGGTCAGGAAGCAGGCGATAATACTATTCAAACAAATCTCCATGACCCGTCATTGGTGTTCTGAGCACAACGGAATACTGGTTCAAAAATCGGATCGCTTAGATTCGAATCCCTATTTGAAAGATCCTGACGTAGTTTCACAAAGTGGAATTGTCTACACCAAGATCACACCATCGATTTTGACAACTTTGCTCTCAGACAAGGCTCGAAATAGCGATCTGTTTTGGTTCAAGCTCACAAGTGATCTATACCTCAACCCTAAAAACGCCCCTGATGACATTGAGCGAAAAGCCTTGGAAATTTTCAGAAATAATCCTTATGAAGGCATTTTTCAGACCGATCTTGTAAATGACAAGCCGACTCTGCGTTATCTTGCGCCGGTTGTTGTAACAAGCGATTGCATACAATGTCATTCGGATCAGTATAACAAGCTTGGCTCGGTGGGGGGGTGTTTAAGTGTTTTTGTCCCAATGGATGAGGCTCAGTTGGCAATAAAAAAGAATACTATGCTGGTTTTTGGCGGAGGCATTGGATTGGCGCTTTCATTAGTAGGAGTCTTATATCTTGTCTCAGCCTCACTGTTTTTCAATAGGATCAAGGAGATCAACAGAGCTATACAAAAAATAGTGGCATCTGACGGTATCCCTGAGGGAAGACAAAAAGGGGACGAACTCAAAGAGATTTCGGACTTTTGTTACACATTAGACAACCAACTCAAGTCTAAACATGATGAGTTGGAAGCCAGAATAAAAGAAGCTACACGCGATTTGTCTTTCACCAAGGAAAGGCTGGAAAGAGCCAACAAAGAATTAGAGGATCTCAATAAAGCCAAAACGGCTTTTTTTTCCGACATATCTCACGAGTTGCGCACACCATTGACAGCCATTAAGGGGGCAGCGGACATTATTTCCCGGAGGTCTACGATGGATTCTTCACAGTATTTGGAAATAATTAAAAGGAATACCGATCACTTAACGAAACTTGTACTTGATTTTCTGGATTATTCAAAAATTGAAACTGGTCAAATTGATTTAGATATAAGGGAATCCTCGGTCCAAGATTTAATAGAAGCTGCAATCAGATCGTTTGAGCTTGAAGCCTCAAGGAAAAAACTGACTATTAGTTTTGAAGGAGCTGAAATAAGGTCATTTTTTGATTCAACAAGAATCTTTCAGGTGATGACCAATCTTTTATCAAATGCGATCAGGTTTTCCCCGAACAATGGTGTTATAATGGCAAAATCGAGAATTAAAGATGAAAAATTTGTTGAAATTTCGGTTCAGGATCAAGGTCCGGGTATTCCTATCAAGCATCAGGAAAATGTATTTAACAAATTCTACCTGGTCAAAGATGAAAAATTTGCTTCGTATCAAAAGGGGTCTTCCGGAATTGGTCTGGCAATATGTAAAGGGTTGGTGGAGGCTCATGGAGGCCGTATATGGGTAGAGAACGCCGAAAACAATGGGGCAATATTCTTATTTGAAATACCATTAAGGCCATCGAGATGAATCACACAAAAATACTAATTGTCGACGATGACCCTGATATAGCTCTGATATTAAAGGATAATCTTGAACTAGATGGTTACAAGGTCCAAGTAGCAGAAAATGCCAAACAAGCTTTGAGTCTTTTCAATTCACAGAAATTTGATCTGGTGATGTTAGACCTGGCTCTTCCTGACCTTGATGGTATTCAGGTGTGCCGGCGCATTAGGGAAAAGTCGGATGTTCCAATAATAATGCTTACAGCTAGGGACAGGGTGCCGGACAAAGTGCTAGGGTTCGAATGTGGGGCAGATGATTATGTGGTCAAGCCCTTTGACTATCTCGAATTGGAAGCTCGAATAAAGGCATGTTTGAGGCGCACAAGTCGAACGACTATACCAAGTTGTCAGGTGATAGAAGTAGGAAAACTGAAAATAGATGTTTCAGGCAATAGGGTTTGGAAAGACAATATCCCTATTAATCTAACCAAGAGAGAGTTTGCTATATTGGTCCTTCTTGCTGGAAGTCCCGGAATCGTATTTGAAAGAAGTATAATTCGGGAGAAAGTGTGGCCCGGAGGAGACCTTTACTCCGACAGCCGGACCATTGATGTTCATGTACAGCACTTGAGATCTAAACTCGAGGACAAAGCTTCCAACCCAAAGTACATCCAAACCGTGCAAGGAGTCGGATATATATTTTCTGTCGACGAATATTCATGATCTGATACTGAAAAACTTAAGATACCATCCCATGCATAACAAGAAACAAATCCTATCTGCTGCTTCTAAGTTGGGCCTCAATTTGTCCTTAGCCGGATTTGAAAACTATCTAAAGGACGAATCCAAGTTTTCGGGAACAGCTCTCGGATTGATTAGAGCAAAGACAGAGGCTGACGTAGTTAATTCCTTAAAATTAGCCAATCAGTTGAATATCCCATTGACAGTAGTTTCAGGGAAAACTTCAATTACCGGGGCTTCAGCCCCGTCAGGGGGATTAATTCTAAGTGTTAAGGATCTCGATAAAGTAGACGAGCGAGACATCCGTAATGTAGGGGTCGGAATCATTCTCAAAGACTATAAACGAATGGTCGCAAACAAGGGTCTGTTTTATCCTCCTGACCCGACCTCAGAGGATTCGTGTACAATTGGCGGGACTGTAGCTTGCAACGCATCTGGATCCCTGAGCTATTTGTATGGACCTACTAGAGACTACATCGATAGGCTCAAGGTTGTGACGCCTGACGCCACGGTTTTGGACATTCAACGAGGTAAGGTATTTAGTGAGGACGGTTGGTTCAGGCTTAGACCGGGCCAATTAAGGGGGAATCTGGTTCAAGACATGGCAATCCCCGTGCCCAAAATTCCTCAACATCCATGGCGACAAGTAAAAAATGCAGCTGGGCTTTTTTCACAAGACCGCATGGATTTGATCGATTTGTTCATCGGTGGAGAAGGTATTCTTGGGATAATAGTCGAAGTTGGAACCAAGTTAATAAGTAAACGGAAGCCTTATTTCGCTCTTTTGATTTTTGTCGCAAGTCGGGCTGACACGGTTAGTCTTGTAACAACTTTGGACAAAATCAGAAATCTTTTTCACAAAAATCCAACTGAAGGACAAGTTGAATCAAGAGATCCAGGAAATATTTATGATGATTTGACGTCGGAATTGTTGCTATTTTCACAAATTTGTCCCTCGTGTATGGAGTGGTTCAGTTCCTCCACTTCTAAACTGTTGGATGGAAGCCACGCTGAAAAATTGTCTAGATTTTATGGAGCGCTATATATTGAGCAAGAATACATTGATAGTGAAGATATGTATCTCAAATTACAGAAGTGGTCCGAATTCCTGGATCACGTAAAACACAGAAAAAATTTTGGCGCTATCGAGATAGAGGCTGCAATTGATGAAAAACATTTACGCTCAATGAGACTTGAGCGTGTACGCGTGCCCGAAAGACTCAATGAACTTATAAAGCCCGGACTGCGCAAGATAGGCACGGATCTGTCCGCGCCAATGGACAGACTCGGTGACCTTATGAAAATGTATGATGAAAAAATTCCACGAGACTCATCATTTGTCTTTGGCCATATCGGAAACGCCCATCTGCATTCAAACATCCTTGCCAGAAACGAACATGAGATCAAAAAATTTAGTGAACTTCATCTGCAAATGGCTGAATATGTTTGTTCTTTCGGCGGGAGTGTTTCCGGAGAACATGGAATTGGAAAGCTAAAGAAAAAAATACTCAAGACAATGATCGGTGAATCAGGTTTGAAGGAAATTGAGAGAGTAAAGTCTACTCTAGACGCGAAATGGATACTTAATCCAGGAAACATCATTGATCCTGTATTCACAAAGAGGCACTTGCCAGTGATTGACCAGAATTATTCTTAGGGTTGAATTAATGAAATCCATACTCCTGGAAGAGAGGTAGCAGATGACCGAAGGTTTGTTGATCGTCAATACCGGAGATGGCAAAGGCAAAACCACGGCCGCTCTTGGGCAGGTTTTCAGGGCTCTTGGGCATGGATTCAAAATATGCGTTATCCAATTCATAAAAGGTTCATGGAAATACGGGGAACTTGAGTCAGCAAAAAAATTTGACGATCAATTGGAGATTCATGTCAAGGGACGCGGCTTCACCTGGAAATCAGACGACATTGACAAAGATATCAAAATAGCTCGTGAAGCCTGGGATTTTGCCAAAACAGTTATAGAATCCGATAAATATCAAATGGTTGTTCTCGATGAACTCACTTACCTCATAACCTATGGGATGGTGGAGGAAGCTGATGTGCTTAACACCCTCAGAAACAGACCAGTAGGGCTCCATGTGGTGGTAACAGGAAGAGGAGCTTCCAAATTGCTAATCGAACAGGCGGACCTAGTGACGGAAATGAAAGAAATCAAACACCCATTCAAATCAGGAGCTAGAGCTCAAATGGGAATAGAATTTTAGTATGCCCCAAAAAAGTAGCCCGTTCGAAAACGGGCCAAAGGAAGGATTAGGTTTGGTTTGTCGCTGGAATGTGAATCAATCATTTTATGGGCATGTTGTCAAGTTTTTTTAATGCAAAATATATTTTTATTATGATTTTGTTTATAGCAAAGTCACATAACAACTTGAAGTCTATATATTTTTATGTCTTATTAAAAAACTATACAAATTTAACTTTTTTCAAGAGGGCGAAGGCCTTGCGCGTATCCTCATAATTGTAGTGGCTTTGCCATTTGTGCTGAACAGTTGTAATGAACCAGTACTAACTGGATGTTTTTTTGTTTGTTGGGATCAAAAAATAATGTTAAGACTGTGTTTAGCTGAAGTGACAATTTATTTAGCATTTCGAGGCCTAATGGATTGAAATTATTTCAACGTTTGTTGCACAAGACTTATTTTAGTGGCATGGAACCCA
>JBFXII010000093.1:0-8979 GCA_050176095.1 Desulfomonilaceae bacterium | reverse complement strand
GGAGGAGCCCATGGGCAAGGCGAAATTTGAGCGTACGAAGCCACACGTGAACATAGGGACAATAGGTCACATCGATCACGGCAAGACAACATTGACTGCGGCTATTACGCGGACGTTGTCCAAGCAGGGTATGGCTGAGTATGTTCCTTTTGAGGACATAGATAAGGCCCCCGAGGAAAAAGAGCGTGGTATTACCATTGCTACGGCGCACGTGGAATATCAGACACCCAACAGGCATTATGCGCATGTGGATTGTCCTGGTCACGCTGACTATATCAAGAACATGATCACTGGAGCAGCCCAGATGGATGGAGCTATTCTGGTGGTTGGAGCCAATGATGGACCTATGCCGCAGACCCGCGAGCATATTCTTTTGGCCAGACAGGTTGGTGTGCCTTACATAGTTGTTTTTCTGAACAAAGTGGATATGGTTGATGATCCGGAGCTAATCGAGCTGGTTGAGTTAGAGCTCAGGGAGTTATTAAGTTCCTATGACTTTCCTGGCGATGACATACCCATTGTCAGGGGTAGCGCTCTGAAGGCTTTGGAAGCTGGTGATCCCAAGCATGAGGATTGCAAGTGCATCATGGAGCTTATGGAAGCTGTGGATTCATACGTTCCGGTTCCACAGAGAGAGATTGACAAGCCTTTCCTTATGCCTGTTGAGGATGTGTTCAGCATATCTGGCAGAGGCACGGTTGTTACCGGTAGGGTCGAGCGAGGCCAGATCAAGGTTGGCGAGGAAGTCGAGATAGTTGGAATAAGAGACACACGCAAGACGGTATGTACTGGTGTTGAGATGTTCCGCAAGGTTTTGGATTCAGGTCAGGCTGGAGATAATGTTGGATTACTGCTTCGCGGGATAAAGCGCGAGGATGTGGAACGTGGCCAGGTTGTAGCTCAGCCTGGATCAATAACGCCTCACACCAAGTTTAAGGCCGAGACATATATTCTGAACAAGGAGGAAGGAGGCAGACACACTCCCTTCTTCAATGGATACAGACCTCAGTTTTACTTCCGTACAACAGACGTTACAGGAATCATCACCCTTCCTGAGGGAGTGGAGATGGTCATGCCGGGAGACAATGTATCGCTAGAGGCTAGTCTGATTACTCCTATCGCCATGGAGAAAGAACTCAGGTTCGCTATCCGTGAAGGCGGTAGAACCGTAGGCGCCGGCGTTGTCTCTGAGGTTATTGAATAGTCGTCAAGAATTGGTAGAGGATATATCATGGATGTTCAGGCTCTTAAGATAAGAATCAGACTCAAAGCTTATGACCATAAGTTGCTGGACCAGTCCGCGGCCGAGATCGTGGACACAGCCTGGCGTACTGGAGCCAAAGTGGCCGGTCCTATCCCATTACCGACCCGGATACATAAATATTGCGTCCTTAGGTCGCCTCACATTGACAAGAAGTCCCGGGAGCAGTTTGAAATCAGAGTCCACAAGAGACTGTTGGACATCTTGGAACCCACTCAGCAGACCCTTGACGCGTTGATGAAACTAGATTTATCTCCAGGTGTTGATGTTGAGATTAAGGCCTAATGAGAATTTCCCGTGGTTATTTTAGGAGCCCCAAATGGTTCGTGGTTTAATAGGTAAAAAACTCGGAATGCTTCAGACTTTTGACGAAGACGGTAAAGCCGTAGGTATTACCGTCGTCCAAGCTGGACCTTGCACTGTCGTTCAAAAGAAGGCCCCATCGGCTGTTCAACTCGGTTTTGAATCGGTCAAAGAAAGTCGGCTTTCTAAGCCAGTGCTCGGTCAGTTCAAGAAGGCAGGGGTCGAACCGTGCGCAATCCTGAAGGATATGCCTGTGGACGACGCTGAAGACATCCAAATAGGACAGAAGATCACTGCGGATATCTTTTCCCAAGGTGATTATGTCAGAGTGATTGGAACTAGTAAGGGTAAGGGTTTCGCTGGCGTCATGAAAAAGTGGAATTTCGGTGGAGGGCGCGAAACTCATGGTTCTAGGTCCCATCGAATTCCTGGTTCTATCGGTCAGTGCGCTTGGCCCTCACGGGTTTTCAAAGGCCGAAAGATGCCTGGCAGAATGGGCGGGGCGAGTGTGACATGTCCTAGTGTACAGGTCGTTCAGGTTCGCTCGGATGAAAACCTCCTTCTGCTGAAAGGGCCGATTCCAGGTTCACGCGGATCGATCGTTATAATAAGGAAAAAATAATGGCCTCCGTAGATGTTTTTAACCAAAAAGGCGAAAAAGTTGATTCAATTGAATTGGACGACGCCATTTTCAACGGTGAAGTTAAAGAGGATTTGGTTCAAAGGGTTGTTGTTTGGCAATTAGCTAAACGTAGAAGTGGCACAGCCTGCACCAAGACTCGCGGACAGGTTAGGGGCGGCGGCAAGAAACCGTGGAGACAGAAAGGCACCGGACGTGCTCGGGCGGGAACAAGTCGGTCTCCGATATGGACCGGAGGAGGAACCGTATTCGGTCCGTCTCCAAGGTCTTATGCTACTTCCTTACCCAAAAAAGTCAGAAAGTCCGCATTAATTTCGGTCCTGAGCGACAGATATCAAAATGACCGGCTGAAAGTAGTGGACAACATAGAACTGGAAGAGCCCAAAACCAAGCTGTTTGCCCAAACGGTAAAGAATCTCGGACTTGAGAATGAAAAGACCCTTTTCGTCACTCCTGGTAAAAACGAGAATCTGCTTCGATCATCAAAAAATATTTACCGCGTTTTGGTGCTCCCAACCGAGGGACTGAATGTCTATGACATGCTGAGATTTGATAGTCTGGTACTTTTGAAGTCGGCGATTCCGTTGATTCAGGAGAGGTTGAGCTAATGTACGAAGAATACAAGATTGTTCGCCGGCCTCTTATCTCGGAAAAGGGCGCGACCTTGAAAGAGGAAAATAACCAGCTCATTTTCGAGGTAGATAAGAATTCCAACAAATCAGAAATCAAGAAGGCGGTTGAAAGGCTTTTCAAGGTCACTGTCACGGAAGTTCGGACTCAGAACCGCCAGGGAAAACCTAAACGTCTCGGGCGTTTTGTGGGGCGGAGAAAAGACTGGAAAAAGGCTATAGTAACACTTAAAGAGGGAGATCGTGTCGATTTCTTTGAGGGTGTATAGCTCGAGGCTTTTTGTCTTATCCGAAAAACAATTGAAGAAGTTTTTGATCAAGGATTTCATTCATGTCTATAAAGAAGTATAAGCCGACATCCCCGGGTATCCGTTTTAAAACCGGCTTTGCGTTCGACGAAATTACCACTGATGAGCCTCTAAAATCATTAGTGAGTGGTCTTCGGAAAAAGGGCGGACGCAACAACAACGGTCGCATAACCTCACGTCATCGTGGTGGCGGTTCAAAGAGATTATATAGGGTCATAGACTTCAAAAGGGACAAAGTTGACGTTCCGGGAACTGTCACTGAAATCGAATATGATCCAAACCGCAGTGCGAGACTTGCTAGAATAACTTATTCGGACGGAGCAAAAAGTTACATCTTGTGGCCAGTTGGACTCAAGGTCGGCGATTCGATCGTCGCCGGGGACAAGGTTGATATAAAGCCAGGAAACTGTTTACCCCTGAAAAACATACCACTAGGAACTATGGTTCACAATGTGGAGATGAAGATCGGAAAAGGCGGACAAATGATTAGATCCGCCGGGACATACGGGCAGTTAATGGCCAAAGAAAAGGGATATGTTCAGATCAAGCTCCCCTCGGGAGAGGTTCGTATGGTCTTGGATCGATGCAGAGCAACCATTGGTCAACTCGGTAACTTGGATCATGAGAACATATCTATAGGAAAGGCCGGACGGTCGAGATTGATGGGACGCAGACCGAAAGTTCGCGGTGTCGTCATGAATCCGGTAGATCATCCTCACGGTGGAGGAGAAGGCCGGACATCTGGAGGAAGACATCCCGTGACTCCGTGGGGCGTTCCGACAAAAGGCTACAAGACTCGTAAGCGAACCAAAACATCCGATAAATTTATCGTAAAACGGAGGAAATAGTATAAATGCCCCGTTCGATACACAAAGGTCCTTTTGTCGACAGCCATGTCTTGGAGAAAGTCGCTCAAAGCAAGGACTCGTCGTCCAGAAAAGTCATTCAAACTTGGTCACGCAGATCTACTATTATACCGGACATGGTCGGTTTGACGTTCGCAGTTCATAACGGGAAAAAGTTTGTTCCGGTTTTTGTTACGGAAAACATGGTCGGCCATAAGTTGGGAGAATTCTCTCCGACCCGGACCTTTCATGTACATGCTGGTGACCGAAAAGCCAAGAAGGGGAGAAAGTAATGGAATGGAAGGCAACCCTCAGATATGCGCACATATCAGCACGCAAGGCTAGACTAGTTGCTGATTTGGTAAGAGGCCTTCCGGTGTCAACTGCGTTGAGTACGCTCCAGTTTACTCCCAAGAAGGCAGCAGGAATTATCAGAAAAACGCTGCAGTCGGCCTTGGATAACGCATCGAGGTCATCTGGAGTTGACGAAGATAAGCTAGTGGTTAGTCGCATCATGGTAGATGAGGGTCCTACAGCTAAACGATGGTCACCTCGGGCCATGGGACGAGCCACGCGGATTAGAAAACGCACTAGCCATATTTTTGTGGCGGTCGAAGAACAATAACCTGAGAAAGACCAAAAACCGACGCAATCGTTTTTGGCGTCCGCCTCCTAATGGAGCGGTTATCTCAACAACCCTGGAGGAGGGTAATCTTGGGACAGAAGGTACATCCCCACGGATTTCGCCTCGGAGTCACCAGAATGTGGGATTCCAGATGGTTTTCCCAAAAAGAATATGGTGATTTCCTTATTGAGGATCTTAAGCTTAGACAATTCGTCAAAAAACGACTTGCACAAGCCAGTGTGTCGAAGATGGAGATTGAGCGAGCCGCTGGCAAGGTTAAGCTGTTAATCCATACCGCTCGGCCCGGAATTGTTATAGGTCCTAAAGGGGCGGAAATTGAAAAATTGCGCAAAGACATATTGAAGGTAACGGATAAAGATGTCTATGTCGATGTTAAGGAAATTCGTAAACCCGAAATAGATGCGCAATTAGTGGCAGAAAACGTGGCGCAGCAACTGGAGAGAAGAATTGCTTTCAGAAGGGCCATGAAAAAGTCTGTCTCCAGCGCCCTCAAATCAGGGGCTAAAGGTATACGAATCGCCACAGCTGGCCGTTTAGGCGGCGCTGAAATGGCTAGACGTGAATGGTATAGAGAAGGCAGAGTGCCTCTTCACACCCTCCGGGCTGACATTGATTACGGTTTTGCTCAGGCTACTACGACCTACGGAGTCATTGGTATTAAGGTCTGGATATTCAAGGGTGAGATGATCAAGAGTTCCCAAGGGGAGAAGTGAGATGCTTGCGCCCAAGAAAGTTAAATATCGTAAACAGCAAAAAGGTCGAATGAAGGGCTCTCCTGAAACCGGCGCGCACGTTTCCTTTGGAGAGTATGGGCTCATGGCTCTCGCTCCGTGCTGGATTACCTCTCGACAGATTGAAGCTGGACGTATTGCTATGACACGCCATGTCAAAAGAGGCGGGAAGATATGGATAAGAGTTTTTCCCGACAAGCCGATTACGAAAAAACCTGCTGAGACTCGTATGGGCAAGGGCAAGGGAGCCCCAGAAGAGTGGGTGGCCGTGGTTAAACCTGGAAAGATCATGTATGAAATGGAAGGGGTCCCGGCAGAGGTGGCAAGAGAGGCGTTTCGTCTCGCGGCTCGAAAATTGCCTGTCAAAACCCGTTTTGTTATGCGTGAGGAATTGACATGAAGCCTAAAGAACTACGTGATCTTTCTGTTGAGGAACTTGGGGCCAAGGAAAAGGAATTCCGAGAGGAAGAATTCAAGCTTCGTTTCAAAAAGGCGACCGGACAATTGGAAAAAACTGCCCAGCTTAAACAGGTCCGTAGAAATATAGCTCGGGTAAAGACAATAATTCGAGAAAAGGAGCGGTCTGCATGACAACACCCTCCGATGACCGCAAACAGAGAAAAGTCCGAACAGGGATGGTCATAAGTGATAAAATGGATAAAACGGTTGTGGTCGAAGTTAGCCGAACCGTTATCCACCCTGTTTATAAAAAATTCGTTCGTCGCAGGAAGCGTTTTATGGCTCACGATGAAGATAACCGTTGCAGAATCGGCGATGAGGTTATGATTGTAGAAACTAAGCCCCTTAGCCGACACAAGAACTGGCGGGTCCGGAAAATAATCAAGGAAGCCGTCCTTCCCGGAGGGATTTAATGATTCAACAACAGACAAGAATGGACGTGGCGGACAACTCCGGAGCCAAGGAAATCTATTGCGTTAAAATACTAGGAGGCACTCGCCGGAAGTACGCAAGTGTTGGCGACGTGGTGGTTGTCTCGGTTAAGCAGGCAATACCTAATTCCAAGGTTAAAAAGGGTGAGGTTCATAAAGCCGTGGTAGTTCGAACGAGCAGGGCGGTAAGAAGACAGGACGGCTCTTACATTCGCTTTGACGACAACTCCGCAGTTTTGATCAATAATCAGCTTGAGCCTATTGGGACCCGTATTTTTGGACCGGTTGCTCGCGAACTTAGGGCAAAAAAATTTATGAAGATTGTGTCTCTTGCCCCAGAGGTCTTGTAAAAGATGTCTAATATTAAAAAGAATGATAGAGTTAGGGTTCTCTCCGGAAAAAACAAAGGTAAGGAGGGAAAGGTACTCAAGGTAAACAGGGAAAAGGACACTGCAGTCGTAGAGCGAGTCAATATCGTTAAGCGTCATACGAAGGCCGGATCCGGCGCTGGTAAGCAGGGCGGGATAATCGATAAAGAGGCTCCCATTCAGTTGTCGAAACTTATCCTCGTTTGCCCTAAATGTTCCAAGCCATCCAAAATTGGCATCAAAACCTTGGATGACGGCGATCGTGTGCGTTTTTGCAAAAAATGCCTGGAACAATTGGAAAGCTAGAGGGATATTGTCCATGTCTTCACGGCTTAAAGAATATTACAAAACAACAGTGGCTGCTGCGCTTCAGGAAAAATTCAAGTACCGAAACCCTATGCAGATACCCGTAGTGAAGAAGGTGATTGTCAATATGGGTTTGGGTGAGGCTATTCAGAATTCCAAGATTCTTGATAATGCCCAGCAGGAAATGGCTATGATTACTGGTCAGTGGCCAGTCATGCGTAAAGCTCGTAAATCGATAGCGTCGTTCAAGCTCAGGGAAGGAATGACGATTGGTTGTAAAGTCACTCTCCGAAGAGATAACATGTACCACTTCCTGGACAAACTTATCAACATAGCCCTTCCGAGGGTGCGTGACTTTCGAGGTGTTAACCCCAAGGGTTTTGACGGTCGTGGCAATTTTTCAATGGGAGTCAAGGAACAAATAATTTTTCCCGAAATAAACTACGACAAAATAGAAAAAATTCGCGGCATGAATATAACCGTAGTAACAAGCGCGAGAACAGATGAAGAAGCTCGGCAATTGCTTGAACAACTAGGCATGCCGTTCCGTAAATAGATTACTTCTCCTTCAAGGAGGAATCGTGGCGAAGATATCCATGATGGTTAAGGCCGCTAGGCCTCAAAAGTTTGGTGTAAGGGCATATAACCGCTGCCAGATTTGCGGGAGACCCAGAGCTTATTACAGAAAATTCCAGTTGTGCCGTATATGCCTTAGAGATCAGGCTCTCAAGGGAAATATCCCTGGCATGGTCAAATCGAGCTGGTAGGAGTTCACCTCAATGAGCATGACCGATCCGATTGCGGATATGTTGACTCGCATAAGAAATGCGAAACAGGCGCGTAAAGATCAAGTAACAATACCGGCTTCAAATCTCAAAATCGGTATTGTACAGATTTTGAAAGAAGAAGGTTATCTCAAAAAATATAAGGTCATTCGCTCGGCTAAAAATAAGCAGGGCGTTCTTAAGCTTAACTTGAGATTTGATGATGAAACTCAGTGTGTAATCGAAGGACTCAAGAGAATATCCACTCCTGGGCGCCGAGTGTACGTTGGTCATGACCACGACATGAAGAGCCATGGTGGCATCGGGATATTGGTCCTGTCAACATCTCAAGGAATAATGACTGACAAAGAAGCTCGGCGCAGAAAAATAGGCGGCGAAGTTCTTTGCAGTATTTGGTAACGGCCTTTAGTTAGGAGCTTTACTTATGTCAAGAATAGGCAAAGCGCCCATAGCGGTTCCTGAAAAGGTTTCCATTGACCTGGACGGTCTTAACCTCACGGTCACTGGACCAAAGGGATCGCTTGGCATGACTATATCTGATCAAGTGCAAGTGAATGTGGACGGGACTCATATACGGGTCTCTGCATTATCTGACCATCGTAAGAGTCGCTCAATGCATGGCCTTACCCGGACACTCATTCAAAATATGGTTACGGGCGTGACAACGGGATTCACAAAATCCTTGGAGATTGTTGGGGTTGGATATCGTGCCGAGGCCAATCCTTTGGCTCTGACATTGAACGTTGGATACTCCAATCCAGTGGTAATGCAAATCCCTGAGGGATTATCTGTCGAAGTTGAAAAGAATACCGTTCTTCATGTTAGAGGCATCGACAAGCAACGAGTTGGGGAATTGGCCGCACGTATAAGAAGAGTCAGAAAACCCGAACCTTATAGAGGAAAGGGTATAAGATATGTTGGCGAACAAGTGCGGCGCAAAGTAGGAAAGGCTGGATCCAAGTAATTACTGGATACGCCTAGTTAGCTTCTCAAGAGAGGAACCAATAATGTCTGTTGACTCGGCAAAAAATGAATCTCGGAAGAAAAGAACCACCCGAGTTAGGTATAAAATCGCCGGTAACAAGGAACGCCGCAGGCTTTCGGTTTATAGATCCAACAAAAACATTTTCGCCCAGATCATAGACGACATCTCCGGCGTTACATTAGTCCAAGCTTCCACCCTCGATAAGGAATTCAGGAGGAAGCAAGGGGAACCATTTAATAAAGATACTGCACGGGCTGTCGGTAAAAGGTTGGCCGTCAGAGC
>JBFXII010000092.1:0-9008 GCA_050176095.1 Desulfomonilaceae bacterium | reverse complement strand
TGAACAATGCTCCCTGATGTTAGCCATTTCAAGAAGATACGGATTCAGACCGGCAGATTCGCAGGCAGCCCTAAAGGTTGGCTCGTGCAACCTTGGAGTGCATGACGCGACAACAACCCTGTTTAACTTATGTTCCTTGATGTCTGTTTTTATTTGTTCTTGCCCCGGCTCAGAGCAGGTATAGAGAGAGTCCTTTGAAACGATGACGTTGGGAAGGCCTTCGGCAAATTCAGCAACTTCCTCGCATCGAACTACTCCGCCTATATTCTTGCCGCAGTGACAGACATAAACCCCAATTCTTAAATCGCCATCCCCATAGTAGGGTTTTGCAAGTTCGGATTTATCTTTCAATGTTCTCGACTCCTCACCCGAGTCCTATTTCAAAACGCTATTTTTTTTCAGCCCTCATGATAGAAGACTCTTGCCATATTCATAACCTTTGTCGAAAGCAGAAATATTAAAATCCTCTGTACCGGCAGGGATTGAATCAGTTACAGCTTTCTTCATTGATTCATAACCTACTACACTGCCTAAGGCCGTCACGGCGCCCAACATGACGATGTTAGCGACAATACGCTTCCCCATCTCTTCTGCAATTCTCGTCGCTGGCGCTCTATATAACGTCAGACCGGCTGGCTCTTCCATGAGACTCACCAGATCTTCGTCGAGTATCAATATTCCGCCATCCTTGATGCTATTTCCGTAAGTTCCAAGCGCTCCCTGGCTCATCAATACCAAAACATCGGGCTCAATCACCTTGGGATAGTGTATCGCCTCGTCAGAAATAACAACATCTGCGCTGCAAGAACCTCCCCGGGCTTCTGGGCCATAACTCTGCGTAAATACGGCATTCTTCTTTTCAAACAGAGAAGCGGCCTTGCCCAATATGTGCCCGGCCAATATTATTCCCTGACCTCCAAAACCAGCCAAGCGAACTTCGTATTTGCCTTTCATGCAGCTTTGCCCTTCTCTTTAACTTTCTGTTTAGATTTAACTCTCGACACAACATTTTTGTCATAATTTTCCAAGAAGTCGGGTCTTTCAGAATCGAGAAATGTTCCTACAATGAATCTCTGTCTTAACTTTATTTCAGCAAGTTTAGGATCAGCCCCATTTCGGATTTCTGACATGTCCCTGTAAAAGCGCATCTCTTCAAGTCCAGACCCTAACTTGTTAGGTCTACCGTATCCCGTAGGACAGGGCGCAATGGCTTCTACAAAGGTAAAACCTTTTTTATTCAGCGCCTGAGATATTGAATGAACAAGTTGCCTTGGATGGAAGGTTGTCCATCGTGCCACGTAAATAGCCCCTGCCGCATGAGCAAGATAAGGAAGGTTAAAACCCGGCTCTGCGTTTCCGGTCGGTGTGGTCGATGTACGAGCCTCGAGTGGCGTCGTCGGAGCCACTTGTCCTCCGGTCATCCCGAAATTGAAGTTATTAACGCATATTACCTTCAGGTTTACATTTCTTCTGGCGGCATGTATCAGGTGATTGCCGCCAATGGCAAACAAATCTCCATCTCCAGAGAATACTGTTACCGACATCTCAGGATTTGCCAGAGCCAATCCTGTCGCGAAGGGAATCGCCCTACCATGTGTCGTGTGATAAGTGTCCATGTCCAGATATCCAGCCACTCTTCCTGTACAGCCTATTCCAGAGACGACGACACATTTGTCTATTGGAATCTGGTTTCTCCTGACAGCTTGTATAAAAGTGGTTAGGACCACTCCCAATCCACATCCCGGACACCATATATGCGGGATCCTGCCCGGTTTAAGAAACCGGTCATCAGGATGAAGGCCATGATCCTTCTGGATCGCCGTTTCAGCGGCTTCTTTATCAAACTGCGAAATTTCTCTGAGACGTACTTTCATCGACGCTCCCAACCCTGCTCTTGTGGAGCATGAATATTTAGTTCCGAGGAAATCAATATGTCACTGATTTGTTGCTTTGGTTTCGTTCTATCAAATTATCCCGATCTATAAAGCGACTGTTTGCGCGCAATACGACTTGAGAAATACAATTACAAATATTCCCCAACTGCTTCCTCAATTTCTGATGGCGTATGGATGGAGCCGCCCATTAGAGCCATTAGCAATACCTCTGTATCACCTTGAGCGGTTCTCTCTACTTCATAGGCTATCTGACCATAATTTATTTCTGGCACGATAAAAGCCTTTACTCGCTTGGAAAGATCACGAATAAGGTTTGAAGGAAAGGGCCAAATCGTTATGAGCTTCACCAACCCCACCTTGAACCCTTTTTGACGTAGATTCTCGACAGCCTGACGAGCCACTCTAGAAGTACAACCATAGGCTACAACCACAACCTCGGCGTCTTCCAAGCCTACCGTGTCAACTTCTATTATTCTTTGAGCATTTTTTCGGATCTTATCAACTATATGCCTTACGTTTCTCTCTTGTACCTCAGCAGTTATCACTGGATATCCCCGTTCATCGTGAGTTAAACCTGTGACATGAACGTGGTAGCCCTGTCCGGCTATTGCCATTGGCGGAGGTAACAATCCTGATGAATCGAACGGTAGATAATCTTGTTTTGGCGTTTTAGCCAATGATCGAGGAAGTATTTGGAGTTTTTCTCTTTTAGGAATTACCACCTTCTCGGTCATATGTCCCACGACTTCGTCTGCAAGAACAAACACCGGTTGCCTATAAGTTTCAGACAAATTAAAAGCTTTGATCGTAAGATCAAAACATTCCTGTGGCGATGCGGGAGCTAAGGCAATACAACCATAGTCACCATGAGATCCCCATCTAGCCTGCATAACATCTGCCTGTCCCACTAGTGTGGGCAAACCCGTCGAAGGACCACCGCGCTGAATGTTAACAACAACACACGGGGTTTCTGTCATCATTCCCAGACCAATGTTTTCCATCATCAATGAAAAACCAGGTCCAGAAGTAGCTGTCATGGACTTCGCCCCACCCCAGGAAGCGCCAAGGATTGCGGCCATAGAAGCTATCTCGTCTTCCATCTGAATGTAAACACCACCAACCTCAGGAAGACGACGAGCCATTCGCTCAGCAACTTCAGTTGCAGGCGTAATAGGATAACCCGCAAAAAATAGACAGCCCGACGCTATGGCGCCCTCGGCGCACGCTGCGTCTCCGTGGATGAAATGCTCACCAACCAATAGATCTCTGTCTGCCATTATTTTAATCCAAAAAAATTTTTATCTCCGGTAAACGACAAGCCTCTCCTGGAATCAAAAAAGACTATTGACAGTTGTATCATCACCTAATGAATCAAAAGAAAATCGATTGACTGAATTAACGTTTGGTGTAGCGTTTGTCCTTTCGAGAATAACGCGTGGTAACTTTTTCGATGTCGTTTTCCGTGATTTTCTTCGCTTCCTTGAGTTCCGTGAAGATGGCGAATTCAGGACAAATAAGACTGCATAGGCCGCATTCGACGCAATCTTCAGCCTGAAAAATGAGCTCGGGAGGATGGTATCCCTTAACATTAAATCGCTTGCTTTGTTTCAAACAACCGTTTGGACAAAATTCAATACAGAATTCGCAACCTTTGCAACGGCTTTCTATGATGTGAACCATCCCTTGAGGTATAGAATGCGCTTCAGCGTCCAGCGGTAATCGCCAAAATTTCATAATGCTCCATCTCCATAGCAACTCAAACTTATCTATTATAATGATACGGTATTTTTAGTCAATCTTGTCTGCGCAACAATTAAAGCATTTGATCCAGGCCTTCTGATGACTTGACAGTCAAGACAGGACATTTTGCCGTCCTGACAACATTCTCTGCAGTGGATCCAAGGATTAGATGTCTTATACCTGTCCATCCATGCGTTCCCATTACTATAAGATCAATTGCATTGTCTTCAGCAAACTTGATGATCTCAGCTGAGGGAACACCGACTCGGGAATGAGTGGAAAGATTTTGAATCTCAGGCTTCAACTCTTCCTCAACATCCTCGAAGGCCTTGCGAACTTCCTCTTGAATGTTCAATAAAACGCCCTGAAGATCAAAAGGAACTCCGGCTTCGAATGCTGGATAGCCCAATCTAGAAGAGTTTACAACATGCAGGACCAGCAATTTTGCTTCGAAAGCCTTGGCATAGTCGATTGCGGACTCACGGGCGGCTACCGAATTCTCTGAAAAATCGGTACAAAAAAGTATGCTTTTCGGTATCATTTTAGTTTCTCCTCTTTTTAAGAAATAGGTAACGCTTGGAAATTAGAATGTTGACCAAAGGGATCTCTCAGTGAACCCGCGTTGGGTTGATATAAAATTAGTCTCGATTTCATGCAAATGTTAGCACCTCGTGCTCTAAAATTCACAAAATTTTTGCCGATTGTAAGAAAAATCGTAGTTAGAAACGCTAATGATTTCTATTTAGGATTGATTCGATGACCTTTAGGCTAATAGAAAATGGCTCCGTTGAATCTAAATAGAAAACTAGTGTTTGACACTGAGAAAGGAGTTAGTTAAATTCCAAACTAGCCTTTCTATAAATTTCCAGTATGCATGGCATTTAGCATGCGAATACCTCTAACTTGATAGTGTGTTGTGGCTGAGGCTAACACGTCGGTCATATGACATGTGTTTTTTCAGGAAAAAAGTCATCGGTGAAAGCCGGGGCTCAGAAACTCAGAATATATTGTGACCATCTGGAGACATTCTTTTTAGGGTTTTGCCGGATTTGAACCGGAAGATCATGAATATATGCAAAGGGGGTTATTTATGGGAAAACGAACTTACGGACTGTTTTTGGCCATCATTGCAATCTGTGTTTTCTGTTCCCCGGTTTTTGCGCAATCAAAGGCTAACTGGCCCAAATCAGTCACCATTGGGGCTGCTCCAATTGGAGGAACATATTTTGTCTGGGCAGGTGGATTCGCCAAACTGCTCAATGACAAGATGGGCATTCCGGGTAATGTGGAATCCACAGGTGGCCCAGTGCACAATGTTCAACTTATCGAAAGCAATAGCCTTGATTTTGGAATGATAACCAACGCTCCTGCCGCTGAAGGGTGGTCTGGAGATGGTTGGGCCAAAGGAAAGAAGTATCAGAACCAGCGAGCCATATTGCCTCTTTATACCACCTATTTCCAGATGTACTCACTCGCAAGCTCAGGGATCAAAAGCATCAAAGATTTTGAGGGGAAAAGTGTGGGGGTTGGCCCCATAGGTGGAACACCGGCAACCTATTGGCCAAAGATTATCGAAACAGCTGGAGTCAAACCGAAAAGGATTGTTAATGCCAGCGCTTCGGATCTCAACTCGCAACTCAAAGACGGAATGCTGGACGCCAATGGAAACTCGGTCGGTCTACCCTGGGTTACCATTACTGAAATAGAAACAACTCACGACGCAAACGTCTATGGGGTGCCAGATGATGTTTGCGCTAAGTTTATCGAAAAGTTTCCTTATTTCGCTAAAGGATTTGTTCCCAAGGGGACCTATAAGAGTAACAAGGATAATGACATTGTGACTTTAACTCTTTGGAATTTCATGGTTGTGCCTAAGGACACGCCAGAAGATTTCGTTTATGAAGTCATAAAAAATACCTTTGCAAATGTTGATATTCTTATAGCTGCTCACAGTTCAGCTACCGAGGTTAAACCGGAAAACGTCATTTATAGTCCAGTGCCTCTTCATCCAGGAGCAGTGAAATACTATCAAGAAAAAGGAATCAAAATTCCCGAAAAATTGCTTCCTCCGAAGTAAAGTTATTAAGGCCATACACCTGCGCATTGCATAATCGATCAAGCCAGAACATGCGTCAGGGACAACAAGAATCCGTCGGTTTGAACGTTCATAAAGCGTCCTCGAATTCTAATGCTCGAGGACGCTCTGTTCAGCATTTTCAGTCTTGACTGTATTCGGACATCTTCAGCTTCTATGAGGTTACAGCCTATGGCTAATGATTTTGCTCCAGTTGACATAAAGGATGTCGAAAAAAAACTAGAGGAAATGAACATTAAGGACGTCGAAGTCTCAGGTGGACGTCCTTTAAAACAGCCATTTTCCATAATTGTCGCTTCCGTGGGATTGATCACGAGCCTTTTTCATATTTGGGTTTTGACAATTCATCCTATTGACCCATGGTATTTCCGAACTCTCCATGTCGTTCTCGGCGGTATCCTGCTGTTTGCGATAGTACCTGCGGCCAAAGGCTGGGGTAAGGATCAGCCACATCTCATTGACTACCTTTTCATGCTGATGCTGATTGCGCCAACTGTGTATATTTTCAGTGTCTTCGATGAATGGATATATAGAGTTGGAGTGGTCCCTGACGCCTGGGACTTTTTCTTTTCCCTGCTGTTTGTGATTGCCATATGGGAAATGGCTAGACGCACTGCCGGTCTTCCTCTGGCTATCCTGACGGTGCTTTTCATACTCTACGGCCATTATGGAAATTACCTTCCAGGTCTTTTTCAACATCGTGGGTATTCGTGGGAACGTGAGATAACTTTTCTTTTTAGCCTCGACGGAATCTTGGGTCTTCCGGTTCAGGCTTCCGCTCACTACATATTTTTGTTCGTCCTTTTTGGCGCCTTTGTGGACGCATCAGGGGCAGGAAAGTTTTTCGTGGATTTTGCCCGATGTATAGCCGGTAGGGCACGAGGAGGCCCTGCAAAGGTATCCATTGTTTCAAGCGCCCTCATTGGAACAGCATCAGGGTCATCAGTCGCAAATGTTGTTGTCGATGGTGTGTTCAATATACCCCTGATGAAAGCTTCGGGCTTCAAGCCGAAGATAGCCGGAGCGATTGAGGCTATGAACTCCAGTGGTGGTCAGATTGTTCCACCTGTAATGGGAGCAGGCGCATTTCTCATGGCCGAAATTCTCAGTGTGCCATATGCGGACGTTTGTTTGGCTGCTCTCATTCCAGCCGCACTTTATTTTAACGCTGCATATTGGATGATAGACCTTTATGCCGCTCAGGCAGGTCTCAAAGGTATCCCTAAAGAAGAAATGCCCGTTTTCAGGAAAATCATGCTTGAAAAAGGATATTTGCTTGTTCCATTGGTAACCCTGCTTGTTTGCTTGATGGTGTTAATGTGGTCACCATCCCGTGCGGCTCTTATTGGAATTGTGACTCTCATTGTTGCAAGTTGGGTTCGGAAAGAAACTCGAATGGGCCTAGCTTCTGTAATGAAGACACTAGCCGACGGCGCTAGAGGGGCGATAGAGATTATAGCTACGTGCGCTGCCGCGGGCATAATTGTGGGAGTCCTAACGCAGACCGGTCTTGGGCAGAAATTTGCAATGATCATCTTCAATTATTCCCAAGGTAATCTCTTGATTGCGCTAATTTTCACCGCAATCGTGGCGGTAGTTCTTGGGATGGGCATGCCAACCACTGCGGCGTACGCCATCGGCGCATCCGTGTTAGCCCCTGCCCTGGTAAAAGATTTCCAAATCCTTCCCATAGCTGCGCATCTTTTCATTTTTTATTTTGCCTGCCTCTCCGCTCTCACCCCGCCAGTAGCTTTGGCATCCTTTGCAGCTGCCGCTATTGCCAATGCGAGACCTTGGGATGTCGGATGGCAATCTATGCGCTTCGCGATATCGGGTTTTATCATTCCTTTTATGTTCATCTATGGTCCAGCAATGGTTCTGGCTCCTTCTGCCACTGGCTTTGACATATTCACGACCATCGTGACAGGTTTGCTAGGCACATTAGGGCTTGCGGCTGCAGTTCAGGGTTGGTTACTATCCAGATTATCCACACTATTGAGAATAATTATGCTCATTGGGGCTCTCGCGTTGATAAAACCAGGATGGATTACCGATCTGATCGGTTTTGGTATATTTGTTATCATCGCTGGCTTTCAGTGGATTTCGCTTAGAAAGGCGCGCCCTTTACAAGCCTAGTTGGACTGCTGGAAAAACATTAACTCGAAGTTGTAAACTCAACGTGCTTATCATTTCTCTAGGAGATTGCTCATGGAAGACATTGCGATTCTGAAAGGCAAAAGAATTCTTGCAGTAGACGACGAACCCGATGTGTTAGACGTCATCTGCGAAGAGCTTTCGCAATGTGAGGTCGTTACGGTTAAAGATTTTGATAGCGCTCAAAAACTCATTGAAACCCAAAAATTCGATTTGGCCATTTTGGACATTATGGGAGTAAATGGTTTTCAGTTGCTCGAACTCTGTACTATCAGAAACCTCCCCGCTGCCATGCTCACAGCTAAGGCAACAGACATCCGGAGTATGAACCGGGCCCTTAATCTTGGAGCCGTGTCATTTCTTCCAAAAGAGGAAATGGGATCACTGGAAGTATTGACGGCTGAAATATTGCAAGGATTGCAGGAGGGAAAGAGTCATTGGCGAAAACTCTTTGATAGACTCGGTCCGCTTTTCAAAAAAAAGTTTGGTATTGTTTGGGAAGACCTTGAAAAACCTTCGCAAATACGAATCCCGTGGGATTAATTTCAACTTGGTATACATTCCTGAATAGTGGGCTGGCTGATTCAAACTCCAGCCCATGTTTTTCCTCTAAGCCCCCACAATTGCCTCATTAAAAAATGTCCGCCAACTTCGCGTTCAAATCCAATTGAACTCCAAGCTTTAGATTCCAGATGACGCGGTTACCGTTGTAAAAGCATTTTCATGAAAATTCATCCTTCTGAAAATCTTGCTATATTACACTTCTTTTGACCTATCTGAGTGTATCATGGTTGCTCACGCAATAAAAAATTCAACTAAATGAAAAACAAAAAGACTTTAATGAACAACAATGATGGTGTAATATCTTTTGACTGCATAGTTAAACGAATCACTTTCATGATTTAAAAGAAACAGTTTTTTCATAACACAGAACCTTTTTTCATATTCAGGAGGTAGGCATGGACAATTGGTCATTTGGTTTAACAATGACGGTCGTAGGTCTAGGGGGAACGTTTGTTACTCTAGGAATTCTGATCGTATTCATTGAGGGGCTAAAAAAAGTTCTTCCTTTTAATCCGGAGAGAGACAAGTAACAATATCTTAATAGAGGGTGGTGAGATGTA
>JBFXII010000091.1:0-9025 GCA_050176095.1 Desulfomonilaceae bacterium | reverse complement strand
AGAAAGACGGAATAAATGTCGGTAGATCAAAGCATTTTAGAGAGAGAGAACAAGCCGGGAACAGTTTATCTAGTAGGCTCGGGACCCGGTGATCCTGGGCTTATTACCGTGAAAGGTTTGGAAAAGATTAGACAGGCTGATGCAATCATTTACGATTACTTGGCAGGGCAGGAATTTGTCAGACAGGCTCGCCCAGAGGCTGAATTGATATATGTGGGAAAGACCGGCAAAAAGCACACTATGGAACAAGGGCAAATTAACGATCTCTTGATTGAGAAGGCTCGTCAGTTTAATTGCGTGGTTAGACTCAAGGGAGGCGATCCCTACGTTTTTGGCAGGGGGGCCGAGGAAGCTGAAGAATTGGTGGAAGCGGGGATACCTTTCGAGGTCATACCGGGTGTGACCAGCGCGGTCGCAGCTCCTGCGTATGCTGGAATACCGGTAACTCATCGCGACTATGCTTCCATGGTAACATTTATTACTGGACACGAAAACCCTGAGAAGCAGCGGTCTTCTATTGATTGGGCCAATATGGCCAACAATAAGGGATCGTTGGTGTTTTTGATGGGCGTTAAGAATCTCGAAGTAATAACTTCTTCACTCATCGAAAACGGCATGCCGCCTGAAACCCCGGCTGCTTTGGTAAGATGGGGAACCACGCCGGATCAATCATCTTTCCTCAGCTCCCTGAAAAAAATAGCCCAGGAATCTGTTGCTCGCAAGTTCAAGGCTCCCGCCGTTTTGGTAGTAGGAGCAGTTGCGTCACTAAAACCCAAACTTGATTGGTACGAGAAAAAACCACTTTTTCATAAGCGTGTTCTCATCACAAGAAGTCGAGAGCAGTCAAAGAAGATGGCTGAACGAATTCTCAGCCAAGGTGGGAAACCGATACTTTTTCCGACAATTCAAATCAGGCCCCCCGATGATTTCAGGCAGTTGGATTCAGCTTTTGAATCTATCAGGTCTTATCATTGGATCATTTTCACTTCGGTAAACGCCGTACAAGCTTTTTTGGGCCGGTTTTTCGAATTGGGATATGATATCAGAGAGTTGGCCGGACCTAAATTTGGCGCGATAGGTCCAGTTACAGCCTCCACAATTAAAGCTTTTGGAATAAAGGTGGAAATACTCGCCGAGCAGTTTGTGGCGGAGGGAGTCTTGGAGGCCTTTAATCACGAGGATCTTAGAAACAAAAACATTCAGATTCCTAGGGCAGAGAAAGCTAGGGACATCCTCCCCGATGGTCTCAAAAGTATGGGCGCTAACGTTAATATTGTGAATGTTTATCGTACAGTTTTGCCCGATGATTTGGATGTTGACCACGTCAGACAGTTGTTGAGGAATGGTGAAATTGACATAGTAACCTTCACCTCATCATCGACGGTGAGTCATTTTGTAAAGGTCATTGGTAGGGAGGAAATTCAGGACATGCTAAAAGAAGTGGCGTTGGCATCCATAGGGCCTGTAACATCTCAAACGATAAGAGATTTTGGATTGGTCCCTACGCTCGAGGCATCCGAATATACCGTTGACGGATTGCTAGCAGCAATTGAGGCATTTATAACCCTAGGAAAAAAGAACAGCTAATTTTGAAATCTTGATCTGAAAAAAAGCTGATTCAAAATTATTGTTGCAATCCCAAAAGAACGCTTTCCTGCAGATTTTTCTTCAGTTTGGAAATCGACTCAGGGTTACGAGATATTCATTGATCACGAAAAGGAACTGACTCCCCAAAGCAACTGTCTATATGCGAGACGAACCGCAGAGTTGGTTGACACAACCCTAGGTGTGTGTTAGAGATTTGCCGATTTTAGAGGCGCATCGTCCAACTCTAACGCTTTTTCGATTTGGAAGTTGCTCTTAACTTAGGGTATTGATTGGTTCACATCCATTCCAGGAGACAAATTTATAAAATGTTCGCATCGCTAGCCAAGAAACTTTTTGGAAGCAAGAATGATAGAGAACTCAAAAAGATTGATCCAATAGTTAAGCAAATCAATGAGCTAGAGCCTCAAATGAAGGCGTTTAATGATGAGGAAATGCGCTCAAAGACTCAAGAATTTAGAAACAGGCTGTCTAACGGAGAAACGGAAGATGATCTTTTGCCCGAAGCCTTTGCCTTGGTCCGTGAGGCTTCGGTAAGAACATTGGGAATGCGACATTTTGATGTTCAGCTTATAGGTGGAACTGTCTTACACCAAGGTAAAATTGCTGAAATGAAGACCGGTGAAGGCAAGACATTAGCAGCGACACTGGCAGTTTACCTGAATGCGCTCTGTGGTAAAGGCGTGCATGTTGTTACCGTAAACGACTACTTGGCTCAGCGTGACGCGGAGTGGATGGGGGCCCTTTATAAATTTCTAGGGCTATCAGTAGGTGTAATTGTTCACGACCTGAGTGACGAGCAACGTCGCCTATCATACCAGTGTGACGTTACTTATGGCACCAATAATGAGTTTGGATTTGACTATTTACGCGATAATATGAAGTTTTCTCTCGATGATTATGTTCAGAGAGATCTTCACTATGCGATCGTAGATGAAGTTGACAGCATTTTAATTGATGAAGCTAGAACTCCATTAATCATTTCCGGACCCACTCATGAGAACACTGACCGTTATTATAGAATAAATCGTGTTATTCCGGGTCTACAAAAGGATGTGCATTATTCTCTGGATGAAAAGGCCAGGAGTGTAGCTTTAACGGAAGAGGGAATAGCACGTGTGGAGCGTGCCCTTGGCGTAAACAATCTGTACGATCCATCACAAATGGAGACACTTCACCACGTTAATCAGGCCCTTAAAGCCCACACTCTGTTCAAACGGGACGTGGATTACATTATTAAAGACGGGCAAGTCATCATCGTTGACGAGTTTACAGGTAGGCTAATGCCCGGTCGAAGATATTCAGATGGATTACATCAAGCTTTGGAGGCCAAAGAAGAGGTTAAAATAGAGAATGAAAACCAGACCTTAGCCACCATTACATTCCAGAATTATTTCCGAATGTATGACAAGCTTGCAGGCATGACTGGAACGGCCGATACAGAAGCCCCGGAGTTCAAAAAAATATACAACCTGGAAGTAGTTATCATACCTACCAATTTACCTATGATTAGGGTCGATCATTCAGATCTAATTTACAAAACCGAATTAGAAAAATTCGAAGCAGTCATCAACGAAATCAGGGAGTTGAGCAAGAAGGGTCAACCGGTTCTCGTAGGAACCATTTCAATTGAAAAATCAGAAGAACTTTCCCGAAGACTCAAGAGACTTGGCATTAGTCACAACATCCTGAACGCTAAGAATCATGCTCTTGAGGCCGAAATTGTAGCTCAGGCCGGTCGCTACAAGGCAGTTACCATATCTACAAACATGGCCGGTAGAGGCACCGACATAATCCTTGGAGGTAATCCAAAATTTCTCGCTAATGCTCGCGCAAACAATAGGGAAAACACTGAAGAATTTTCCAAAGTTTTTAAAGAATGCGCGGCATTGTGCGAAGCTGAGCGAAATAAAGTCGTTGACGCGGGTGGCTTACACATATTAGGAACTGAACGTCACGAAGCACGTCGTATTGACAATCAATTACGAGGTCGTTCAGGCAGGCAAGGGGATCCAGGATCAAGCCGGTTCTATCTATCTCTCGAAGATGATCTGATGCGAATATTCGGCGGTGATCGTGTGAAGATGATCATGGAGAGAGTGGGCATGGAAGAGGGCGAGCCTATAGAACATAAATACACCACCAAGGCAATTGAAAACGCCCAAAAGAAGGTTGAAGCCCACAACTTCGAAATCCGGAAACATCTCTTAGAGTTTGATGATGTAATGAATAAGCAGAGGGAAGTTGTTTATTCTCAGCGCAGATTTATTCTTGGAGGAGATAACCTCAAAGATAACGTCCTGGAAATGACGGAAGATATAGTTGAAGAAATCCTGGACAGATTCATAGATGAAAAGTCCCATCCGGAGGATTGGGATGTCAAAGGACTGGAAGAAGGTCTTTGGGCTCAATTCGGGGTGAAATTTGACTTAAGCAAGCTACCTGAAAGTGATCAGAACAAAACTGGAATTCAGGAACATGTTTTGGAAACGGTGAACGCACACTATGATCGTAGAGAGCAGGAAATTACTCCAGAGATCATGAGGGAACTGGAAAAGTTCATAATGCTGCAGGCAGTCGACAATCAGTGGAAAGATCACTTGCTGAGCATGGATCATCTCAAAGATGGTATTGGTCTAAGAGGCTATGGACAGCGAGATCCGCTCAAAGAGTATCAAAAGGAAGGATACGAGCTTTTCCTTGAAATGAGCCACCGAATAAAGGCCGAGTCAGTCAGGAATCTTTTTCTGGTCAAAATTGCGACGCACAACGAACTCGACGATCTTACATCTGCCCGCGATAAGGAGATGAACACTATCCATGAAGGACTAACTCAGGGTTCCTCAACGCCTAAAACAAAAAAGAGGTCAGAGGAAAAAATAGGGCGTAATGCCCCATGCCCCTGTGGATCAGGAAAGAAATATAAGAAATGCTGCGGAAAGGCAGCCTAGCCGAGGCTAGAATATTTTCTTAAAGCGCCGTTGTGCATTTTAAATTTATGTTTCGGGCCATATGAGACAAATAACAAAATATGTTTTACCATTGGTAGCGTATTGCCTGTTTCTTTTCTATTTGTCCAGCCTAAGTGACCAGTCTATAACGAAAATCGCCTTTCCAGACAAAGCGGCTCATGTGTGCCTGTATATGATTTTAGGTTTCTTGGTTGCCAGAAGTAGCCACATGGTACTTGGTCAACGAGCTGGTCGTCATAATATTGTTGTGTTTTCACTTTTGTTCTGCGGTATTTACGGTGTCAGCGATGAAATTCATCAGTTGTATGTAGAAGGACGTTCGTTCGAGTATGGGGATATCATTGCTGATGCTTTAGGAGGAGCTTTAGGTTCCATATTTTTTCTACTTATTAGAGATATTATTAGAACTGGCCGTTTTACCTGGGGTTCTAAATTCCTTTAGTCCGATAGGGAAAAAAGATGATTTCGTATCAAAGAAATGGTTTCGTAAAAACAACAGAATTATCTCTCCCGTATTGGGATGATATTAGCGGCACTATCCGCGGATACCGAATATTCACAGCTTGCCGAACCGTCAATAATAAGATTTTCAGGCTCGACGACCACCTTGATAGACTGTATAAGTCTGCAGAGGCAATTTTTATGAGGCCTCCAATGGATAGGGAAGAGCTAAAAGCTGTGCTACAAGACCTTGTTTTAAGAAACATTGCGCTTTGCGAAGGGTGTGAATTGTTGCTCGACATTATTTTCAGTGGGGGACTTGAAGGTTCGAGCATGAATCAGTCTGGTAGCGGAGCCCACTTGTACGTAGCCGTGCAAGAGATGGTTCCCCCGGCCCCTGAGGCCTATCGTGACGGTGTTGCCCTAGCCACGTTTTCACACCAGAGGATATTTCCTGGTGTGAAATTACTTAACTACATTGGAGCCATAATTGCACACCAAACCGTTGTTCCAAAAATTCAGGGTTATGACACACTTTTTCTATGTCCTGAAGACAGAGACACCATTTTAGAGGGGTCGACTTTTACGATTTTCTTTGTCACGTCTTTCGGAGAGATAATTACGCCACCTTTAGACGGAAGGATTTTGGAGAGTGTTACACGGAAAGTAATTTTTGAGTTGTTGACAGCTGATCCAAATTTTTCCCTCAAGGAAGAACAGGTGAGGCTTAGTAATCTTGACACCTTCTCTGAATGTTTCCTCGCCTCTACCACACGGAACATTCTGCCAGTAACCAGGCTCGACAACAGGACCATAGGGTCCGGCAAACCCGGACCTGTGACCAAGAGTGCGATGCAGGCTCTTGAGGATTATGTGAATAGGTATTAGCTGTAGAAGTTTCTGATACTGAACCAGGGGAACTGCGTTATTAAATTAACCGTTTTGAATTAGGGTGTATATTTAAATGGTTACTGTTTTGTAGTTTTATTCCTGTAACGCCATTTTTTCGCTTGACAGAAGTATCGTTCAACCCCTATTTTCTTTAGAGAGAATAGTAGCCTTCCTTAAGTTTTTGCAAATTTGATTTATATCAAGAGGCTTTTTCTGACCGACTAATACCAGGAGGTGCAATGGTGAGCGTTCCAGCGAGCATAATGACATGGCAAATGGTTACTGGTCCAACCTTTGACAAAGAGACTCGAAAAGTTACTGGACCTGGGGTTTTGGAAAAAAAAGAAATCCCTACACCGGAACTTGCCAAAGGAGATGTTCTTGTCAAAATAGCAGGATGTGGAGTTTGTCACACGGACTTGTCGTATTTTTACGATGGCGTTCCAACAGTTACAAAACCACCGCTGACTTTAGGACACGAGATTTCCGGTGAGGTCATTGCGGCGGGACCTGGCGCAGAATCCTGGATTGGGAAAAAAGTTATAGTTCCAGCGGTAATGCCCTGTAATTCTTGTGATATCTGTGCAAAGGAACGTAACAATCGTTGTTTGGCGCAGAAGATGCCGGGCAATTCACTAGGTATCTACGGTGGTTTTTCCAGTCACATTCCCGTGCCATCTGAAGACCTGTGTGTCATAGAGGATCTGAAAGGTAGGCCATTGGAAAATTTCGCTGTAGTCGCTGATGCCGCCACCACTCCGTATCAGGCGGCCATGAGAGCAGACTTGAGGCCAAACGATCCAGTTTTGATAGTTGGGATAACTGGAGGCGTTGGAGTGTACATGGGCCAGGTGGCCAAGGCTTTAGGAGCAGGGCCTATAGTTGGTATGGCCCGTCATGAGGAAAAGTTAAAACGCGCTCTTGATTTTGGAGCGGATCATGTAATCAATACAAAAGGCAAGGATTTTAAGGCCATCCAGGAAGAATTCAAGGCAATAGCCAAGCAGGCCGGTGTAAGACATAATGTAGGATGGAAAATATTTGAATGCACAGGAGTAGGAGCGGCTCAAGATATTGCTTTAGGATTATTGGGTTTTATCGGAAAGTTGGTCATTGTTGGTTTCGGCATGTCAAAGAATCAATACATGTTGTCGAAGCTGATGGCTTTTGACGCGGACATAATTGGAACTTGGGGATGCTTGCCAAAATATTATCCCAAAGTTCTGGAGATGGTACAGTCTGGAAAGATCCAAATTGACCCGCTTTTGGAAACGAGGCCTATGTCAACAATTCAGAAGGCATTTGAGGAAGCTCACAGCGGGGGGCTGACAAAGAGAATAGTACTGACTCCTGATTTCTAGACCGCCTACTAACCTATCCCAATAAGAAAAGCCCCATCAAACAACTTGTGGGGCTTTTTATATGGTCAAGTTTCTTATTCAGGTTTTTTAGCTACCGCAATCCTGTAAATGTCATAAACATCATGAAGCTGAATATCAGTGAAGCCTGATCGAGTTAGATTTTCCTCAATTTCCTGGCGAGTTTCATAGACATCGCAGACTTCACCACGGGATCCAAAGAGGCCGACCGTCCCACCTGGTTTCAAGAAGTTGAACATGCAGGAATAAATGGCTGGTCGGAGCTGAGGTTTGACGTGGGGGATCATGAACGAACTGATAACTTTGTCAAAAGGCTGTTCCGGGCAGTATTCTTCAACGGATGTAGCCAACAGACATGTGTTGTTTAGACCCTTCTTCTTAACTTTTTCTACTGCGAGTTCGATCATGTCTGGCGAAAGGTCAATACCGACAATTTCTCTAGCTTTATCGGCAGCTACTATTGTTGCTGATGCAGTTCCACAACCAACATCTAGAACCATGTCGTTTTCTTCAATAACCAGATCAACAAGTTTTTTTAAGCCCTTTCTGTAACCTGGATCCATAGACCACTGCAAATCATAACTTTTTCTTCGATATTTGTAGTAGAGCTGGATAGCCCTCTCCGAGGGCAACAATTTCACCACGGTAGTTCCTTGGATGTAGGCGGTTCTAAGTGCTTTTATTACCGGGCGGAAAAGTTTCTGGAGTGGAGCATGATCCTCACTCACCATAGTTTCACTCATTCTTATAATACCCCCTGTTCACACAGTCGGTTAGTTTAAGACCAATACATTATTACACGGTTGTAAAATTGGCAAGAAAAAACAATCAATCTGATACCATATCCTCTTTGGGCATCCTCAGGGAGAGAGCGCTGCCTTGTTGCTGAGCCTTTTCAAGTCCCATGTCGACAAAAACCATAATACAAGTGACACTGTTGCAGAGAACTTGTTCTAAGTTTTCGAGTTCATTCTTTTCGGAGAAATCCTTAAGCACAAAAACCTCAGGAGTTACCCCTTCCGGGGGCCTGCCAACTCCTATCCTAACTCTAATAAAATCCTTAAATCTTAATGAATCTGCAATTGAACGAACTCCTCGATGCCCTCCGTCACCACCACCTCTTTTCAGCCTAATTTTTCCAAAAGTCAAATCCAGGTCATCGTGGACTACTACTATATTTCTGTAGTCTAAATATTTCTTTTCGGCAAATGGCCCCACGGCCCTCCCACTAAGGTTCATGAATGTTTGAGGCTTCAAGAGATATATTGTATTGTTGTTTGAACGGAAATCAGCGATGTCTGCGTTCCCCTTGAAGCTCTGTTTCCAGGAAAGTTTATGTTCCGTGGCGATTTTATCAAGGACCATAAATCCTAGATTATGCCTGTTCTTAAAATAAGAACTCCCTGGGTTGCCCAATCCCACAATTAAGTAAACATTATTTGGTCTTTCAGCGTATAATTTCATTTGGGCCAGCCTTGATATAAAAAATGGCTAAATACGCGCAAAACTGATTCTGTGTCAACAGTCAAAATCTTGAAACAACTTGTCGCAGCAATTTTAGGCTTGTTATTGGTAATTAATATAGTAGGCTCTTAACTATTTGTTTTTGAGCCATGAAATCTTCTCGGGATAAAAAGTCATTCTCTAACTTTCGCATAAGTTGATTATAATGAGGTAATTGATTGGCTAGAATTCCAACCGAGATTAGTTACTGAGTAAAAGTTATTGACAAATGTC
>JBFXII010000090.1:0-9044 GCA_050176095.1 Desulfomonilaceae bacterium | reverse complement strand
GAGCCACCGATTTATCTAGTCCCATGCCTACGAGGGCTGATGTTGGGTTCAACATTTCCCTCATGCCTGGACCTCCTCTAGGCCCTTCAGATCTTATAACTATTATGTCCCCAGGCTTTATTGAACCATCAAGTATACTGTCTTCGGCTTCTTCTTCTGAATCAAACACCCTAGCGGTTCCAATTTGATGAAACATTTCCGGAGCTACTGCTGATCGTTTCACAACGGCTCCGTCTGGGGCGAGATTTCCATACATTATTGCTATACCACCTCGAGGGCTGTGAGCCGTATCGAATGTCCGTATGATCTTGTCATTTAATACATGAGCCATCTCGAGATTCTTTCCTAATTTGTTTGCCGTTACTGTCATTACATCTGTTTCAATCAATCCGTTCTCGGATAGCCTTTTCATGACAGCTTGGATTCCTCCAGCCGAGTCGAGATCTTCTAGGTGATTCGGTCCTCCAGGAGATAATGAACAAAGATGGGGAGTGTCATGGCTGATCTGATCGAATATCTCTAAATTGATCTTTATCCCTGCTTCATGGGCTATCGCAGGCACATGCAGGACTGTATTTGTAGAACAACCGAGCGCCATGTCAACGACAATGGCATTGTGGAAGGACTTCTCAGTAGCAATATCCCGTGGTCGAATATTTTTTTTAACTAAATCGACCACTTTTATACCCGCCTGTTTAGCTAGCCTTATTCTACCTGCGTAAACTGCTGGGATTGTGCCATTACCAGGAAGACCCATTCCCAAAGCTTCTGTGAGACAGTTCATTGAATTTGCCGTGAACATTCCTGCGCACGATCCACATCCAGGACAAGCCTTGTCCTCCAAAAGATCCAGTTCATCCAGAGTCATTTGATTTGATTGAACTCTACCTATTGCTTCAAATACGGTTATTACATCGGTTTTGTCACCATGATACTTGCCTGTTAGCATTGGTCCGCCACTAATAACAACTGATGGGATGTTAACTCTTAGGGCAGCCATTAACATTCCAGGAACTATTTTGTCACAATTAGGAATCAGAACCAGACCATCAAAAGGATGAGCCATCGCCATTATTTCCACCGAATCGGCTATTATTTCCCTGGAAGCCAATGAATAACGCATCCCCTCATGACCCATGGCCAATCCATCACAAACTCCAATTGTACAAAATTCCATTGGAGTTCCCCCGGCCATTCTTATACCGGCCTTTACAGCTTCAGCTATTTTGTTAAGATGGACATGTCCGGGAACCACCTCGTTGGCAGAATTGGCAACCCCTATTAATGGTCGGCCTATTTCTTCATTGGTCATACCCATGGCTTTCATCAGTGCTCTGGAGGGGGCACGACGAAGACCTTTTTTCATCCAATCGCTTCTCAATTGATCCTCCGTCTAACTAAAACCTACATTCCAAGAATCTGAGTCCTCGAGATTCCAGGAACGCTATTTTTTGTCGTTTAAGAAAAAATAGGGGCCTGACCATATAGGACAGCCCCTTTTTCTTATTTATAAAGCTACTTAATGAGATTCATTATTCTTCCGGTTTTAGAATTTTCTTAACGGGTGGCGCCTGAATTCTTTCATAAACAGGAAGTTCTCCAATCAAGGGCCTAGCATAATTTTTGAATTCGATAGTCACGTTGTTTACCCCGTCAATAAATGAATCCGGCATGTGCTTAGTTTCTTTTGCAACATCCTGAAGCGGCGTCAAATTGTATCGAACACTATAATCACCAACTCGCTCAATAGTTATTGAGCCGTCAATTCTGTGCCATGCGGCTATTTGTACAGCACGCTCGCCGACTTCTCTAGCCTCGTTAGCGTCAACTTGACTTACACAGCCAAGGAAGGACCTCTGTAAGTATCCAAAGGTGTCGGAACGAACACGCTTAATCTTCAGTTTTTCTTTGACTAAGTTGGATAATGAATCACCAAGAGATGTGCTACCTGATAATTGAACATTTCCATGAGAATCACATTCTATTTCCTTGACCAACGTTGCGGCTATGGGAGTGCCATTTTTATCTTGAATACCCTCGGAGACAGCTACCACAACGCGCCCATATTTCTTGTATACAGAGTCTACGCTTCCGAGAAATTCATCGGCATCAAAAGATCGTTCTGGCACGTAGATCAGATGTGGTCCATCGTCGTCGTATTTACGGGCAAAAACAGAGGCAGCTGTTAGGAAGCCGGCGTGTCTTCCCATTACTACACCGATGTAAACACCAGGAAGAGATCGGTTGTCCAAATTTACGCCCATGAACGCCTGAGCAACGAATTTAGCTGCGGAACCATAACCAGGACAGTGGTCAGTAACCCTGAGGTCATTGTCTATAGTTTTGGGAATATGGACTACCCTGAGTTCGTAACCAGCTTCAGTAGCGAATTTATTTACAATTCTGCACGTTTCGGCGGAATCATTCCCTCCGACGTAAAAGAAATAGTTAATTCCATGAGCTTTACAAACATCAAAAATTCTTTTGCAATATTCTTCGTCAGGCTTTACTCGCGTGCTGCGTATTCCCGCGCCAGGAGTTCTAGCTACCATTTCTAAATTATTACCGGTTGCTTCTGTCAAGTTGACAAGCTGCTCATCTACCAGTCCTTCCACGCCCCTGAAGGCTCCATAAAACTGGGTAATATTAGGATACTGCCTAGCCTGAAGCACTGCGCCAACCAGTGATTGGTTGATTACGGCTGTGGGGCCACCACCCATTGCTATAATTGCTTTTCCAGTCAATTTATCCATATATTCAACCCTCCTGTTCAAAATGGTAAAATAAATTTTTTTAACAATTCTTTTATGACACCTTGAATTAAAGATTACGAAAAAGATAGACTGTTGTCATGGAAAATTATGATTTCAAAGATGATTATCTGAAAGTTATTGATCAATTCAATGCCTTGACTATCAATCAAAAGGTGGAAATTTTTGGGAACCTGGCACCTAAGGCACGTGAAGATTTAATCGATTCTATTTCAAGACCAAGTGAAATCATACGGCGAATATCGGAAGAGGAAATGTTTTTCACGATAAAGGATTTGGGCGAAGAAAATGCCAAAAAATTGATAACTTTGACTACTAGTCGCCAATTACTTTATTTGCTCGACATTGATTTGTGGACCAGAAACGACCTCAATTTAACTTCAATTTCAAAATGGTTTCAAATTCTTGTCAGTATTGGAGATGAGAAAATTCTTCAGTTTGTTCAGGTTTGTGATCCTGAACTTCTTTGTTCGATTCTCAATAAGACAATAACCGTTAAATCAAGAAATCCTGATGTAGATCTGACAGAACAATTAGATTTTTTACCTCCTTTCACGTTAGACAATAATTTTTTTATCGATTTCAAAATTCACGGTATCGAAGATTATGTAAAGGATTTTTTGGACTGTATTTTCCGATACGATTCTAATTACTACTTTAAGATAGTTCAGTCTCTCGCTATAGGATGGTTACCCGAGTATGAAGACAATGCCTACAAATGGAGATCAGCGCGCTTAGCAGATCACGGGTTTCCCGATTTCGATGAGGCATTAAATATCTATTCTTTGCTAAATCCATCTCTGATACGCGATTCAGGTGACCCATCCTCTGACTTTCGAGATATTTACGAACCTGAAAACACCAAGTATCTAAGATACCCTATTGCAGTCCTAGGAAGCACAAACCTTTTTGAACGAATTCTTGCAAAACTAGAAGACATGAATTTGAGAGACAGAATAAACTTAGAGCTAGTTAATGTCGCCAACAAAGTGATGGTCGCCGACGCAAAAGATTCAGGTTCAATTGAAAACCTAAAGCAGAGCCTAAAAAAGACAAGTGGCTACATTAACCTAGCTTTGGAGGAAATCCTGTCCAGAGAAGACATATTGGGATTAGATTTAATTCGTTACAATCACATGGAGATTCTCTTCAGACATGGTTATACCCTTATAAAGAAACTGCAGCATGACGCTCGCCGTTTTGTAAGCAGTTGTGATGGAGGAATTGAAAATCTGGGTTTACCGCTTGCGCCTATGTTAACCAGTTTGTTTATGAAAAGACCTCTCTTTGATCCTGGATTGATTTCTAGTGGAAACAAGAGAGAATTTCAGTACTTGAATGATTTGGCAATGATTCGCAATTTGATTCAGGATGCCAAGCGTGAAGAGAACTGGGAAGAATTGTAATATGGGCGTGTTAATTCCAGACTGCTGTCCGGGTTTATATTGATCAGGCATAGCATTGTTTCCGCGTTGACCTTCTTAAATAACTGGTTTGTGTTCTTGCAAAAATATAACAATTGGTCTAAATTTAGCCATTATCTTTCCACCATCTGTAAGATCGACAATATAATCGGGAGACAACACAAATGTCAGAATTTGAGCCTATCATAGTAGCGTTTTGTTGCCACTATTGCGCGTATGGGGCCGCTGATTTAGCTGGTAGTATGAGATTGGAATACCCTCCTAATATACGCGTTATTCGTCTTCCCTGCACTGGAAAAGTAACTCCTATATATTTATTGAGAGCTTTTGAAAAAGGGGCCGATGGTGTTTATGTGGCTGGTTGCCTCGAGGGTGACTGTCATTTTATTCACGGCAATTTAGTGGCCAAACCGAGAGTCAATTATACCAAGAAACTCATACAAGAAGTTGGCTTGGAGCCTGAACGACTTGAGATGTTTAATATGAGCGCCGCTATGGGGCCCAGGTTTGCTGAAGTAGCTCGTGAATTTTATGAACGAATAAAAAATTTGGGACCTAGTCCTTTAAATAAAAAAGTTCATGTTACCAGCGCAGCGGCCTGATTTTAGATTCTGCTGTCCTCAGGAACGACCTATTGGAGGCATAAAATGGTCATTGGAGAAAGAAAACCTTTCGACGAAATCATGAAAATGATAGAGGGCCACAATAAAATAATGGTCCTTGGTTGTGGCGGCTGCGTCACCGTTTGTCTTACTGGCGGACATGACGAGGTCAAAGTTCTTTCTAGTCAGATAAGGATGGCTAGGGAAAAGGACGGAAAGCCACTGGAAATTATAGAAAAAACCATTGAGAGACAATGTGACCCTGAGTATATAGAAGGAATTCAACCACTATTACCGGAAGTTGACGCTATCCTTTCTATGGCCTGTGGAGCGGGGGTCAATTTTGTAGCTGAAACCTATCTTGGAAAACCTGTTTATCCTGCTCTAAATACTACCTTTGTTGGTGGATCGAAGAAAGAAGGATACTATGTAGAGCGCTGTCAGACATGTGGTGACTGTAAACTCTATTATACTGCAGGTATCTGTCCGATTGCTAGGTGCTCAAAAAGCCTTCTTAATGGACCTTGTGGAGGATCTACAAAGGGCAAGTGTGAAATCGATCCCGAAGTTGATTGTGCCTGGCAGCTAATCATCGATCGTCTCAATTCATTAAACCAGATGGACCGTTATGAAGAGTTTATGGCTGTCAACGACTGGAGAACCAACCGAGATGGAGGCCCACGTAAAATGATTAGGGAGGACTTTCAAAGATGAGCGAAGAATATAAATCGGGCAGCAAACTGGAAAGGGTTTTGAAGTCTGGACAATTTGCGGTCACTGGTGAATGTGGGCCACCTCGTGGAGCAGACCCAGAAGTAATAAAAAAGAAATGCAGCCTTTTAAAGGACAAGGCCGATGCCTTTAATATAACCGATAACCAAACTTCTGTTGTCCGTATGTCATCCATTGCATCGTCCGTTATTATGATGCAAGAAGGCATGGAACCGGTCATGCAGATGGTTTGTAGAGACAGAAACCGGATCGCAATCCAAAGTGACATATTAGGAGGGGCTGCCCTCGGAATCAAAAACATGCTTTGCCTTTCAGGCGACCACCAAAAATTTGGGGATCATCCCCAGTCTAAAAATGTATTTGATCTGGATTCGATACAGTTGATTTACACCGTTAAAAAGATGCGAGATGAACACAAATTCTTGGGTGGTGAGGAGATCAAAGGAGCGCCCAAATTGTTTATAGGCGCGGCTGAGAATCCGTTTGCCGATCCATTTGAAATTCGTGTTCCTCGTCTGGCCAAGAAAGTTGCGGCCGGTGTTGATTTCATTCAGACCCAGTGCATTTTTAACGTTCCAAAATTTGAAGAGTGGATGAAACAAGTTGTAGACCGTGGTCTTCATGAAAAGGTTTACATCCTCGGAGGACTTACTCCTTTCAAATCTTTTGGAATGGCAAAATACATGGCCAACAATGTTCCTGGAATGGATGTGCCCGAAGATTTACTCAAGCGCATGAAGGATACCCCCAAAGAAAAACAGGCTGAGGAGGGTATTAATATAGCCGTAGAAACCTTGGAAAGACTTAAACAGATAAAGGGTGTTGCTGGCGTTCACATCATGGCTATAGAGTGGGAAGAAAAAGTTGGGGAAATCGCTGAAAGAGGTGGGCTCCTTCCTCGACCTAACTTATAATTAGATAATGATTGCTTGGTATTAAAGGGACAGTGATGCCATAAAAAGTGTCACTGTCTTTTTTTAGGGATAAAGAACTGGTCACGAGGAATTCTTATTGACCGCGGACAAGAAAATAGAACTTATGAATTTGTTTAATCAACGTGCTCCGATAGCAAGGTTTTTCGGCATGCGCCTTTGCTTTGAACCTGATGGAAGAGCTGTTATAGATTTGCCCTACAACCCCAATTTAGATCATGCTCTTGGTGGAATCCATGGTGGAATTTACGCTACCATGCTTGATAATGCAGGTTGGTTCGCTTCTGCCGTAAGTCATGAGAAATCTTGTTGGGTGGCTACATCTGAGATGTCTTTTCATCTTTTTGCAGCAGCCAAACAGACGAGTCTTAGAGCAGTCGGACGAATCATGAAATCTGGTAAACGTCAAGATGTCTGTGAAATGTTCTTGTATGATGGTTCTGGTCAGCTCGTCGCACACGCAACGGGCACGTTTATCGTCTTGCCGTCCATTCCTCTAAGACCTGGTAATTCCTAATACTCTTTTTTATTCTGTAATATTGGAAATTTTAAATGACATAGCTGGCGGTCTTTCTTTTTCATGAAATCTTATCAGTAATCAAGATTAATAACATTTAATGCGTTTTTCTCTATGAAATCCCGTCTAGGTTCAACCTGATCTCCCATTAGCGTCGAAAAAATTTCATTCGCTTTTATAGCGTCATCGACATTTACCTGGAGAATTTTTCGGTTTTCAGGATTCATTGTGGTTTCCCACAGCTGCTCTGCATTCATCTCACCCAGCCCTTTGTAACGTTGTATTGATATTTTTTTTCGACCTTGTTCTATTACCGTTTCGACTAATTGGGAAAAAGAGTCAAATTGTAAAGAGTTACCATCACTTTCCAAGACATAAGGCGCAGGACCAAGAACTTTTAGCCTGTTGTGTATTGACATAATTTCAACAAAAGATGGTGACTCCAGCATTTCATAATCAATTAAAGTAGTTCTATTAAGCCCGTTTCTTCTGGATTTCACCTCCAAAAGATATTTGGACTCTTCTTCGTCCTTATCAATTCTTGTTTCAAGAATAGCTATTTCTGGGTGGTCTTTTTCAATCCTCAGGATTGTCGTCTTGAGTAGATATTCCATACTCTCCATGGTATCCAAACTATCGGATGACAAGCCTTCAGAAATAAATGCTTTTATTATAAGACCTTCCATATTTTTACGTTCGAAAAGTTCTACTATTTTTTCCATTCTCAACAAGTTTTTTATAATATTAACTAGGATTATGCCTTCGACATGAGTGCCATCATTTTTTAATACCTTAGCATTTTCCAATCCATATCCCAGAACTACATCATCCAGGTCATTTTCGTCCTTAACATAAAATTCATCCTTACTTTTTTTTATTTTAAACAACGGTGGTTGAGCAAAATATAGATAACCCCTGTTTACAACCTCCGGAACACACCTGAAGAAAAAAGTGAGTAGAAGTGTTCTAATGTGGGATCCATCAACATCAGCATCAGTCATTATGATTATTTTGTGATATCGTATTTTGGAAATGTCGAAATCTTCTTCACCAATTCCTGTTCCTAGAGCTGTTATAAGAGTCCTGATTTCCTGACTTTGTACTATTTTATCAAAGCGTGCTTTTTCCACATTAAGAATTTTACCTCTAAGTGGTAAGATAGCTTGAAATTTTCTATCCCTTCCTTGTTTTGCAGAACCCCCTGCTGATTCTCCCTCTACTATGAACAATTCAGAAGCTGCTGGATCTTTTTCTTGGCAATCTGCAAGTTTTCCAGGTAATGCGGCTGATTCAAGAGCGCTTTTCCTACGAGTTAACTCTCTAGCTTTTCTAGCGGCTTCTCTGGCTCGACCGGCTTCTATTGCCTTGTTAATGATCCATTTAGCGGTGTTAGGGTTTTCTTCGAGATATTCTGATAGCCGGTCGTTAACCAATTGCTCAACTACACCACGGATATCCATGTTGCCCAATTTGGACTTAGTTTGGCTATCAAATTGCGGGTTTAACATTCTGACACTTAAAATAGCCGTTAATCCTTCCCTCAAATCATCCCCTGTAATAGTGAGGTTGGTTTTTCCGTTTTTAAGCAGACCTTTTGAATTGGCATATTGATTTATAGTCCGAGTCAACGCCGCCCTGAACCCTGACAGGTGAGTTCCACCCTCAAATGTATTGATGTTATTGCAATAAGTTAGAATTGTTTCTGAGTATCCATCATTATACTGAATTGCGCATTCAACATAATTTCCGTCTTTTTCCCCCGAAATAAAAATTGTCTTGCCTTCCATAGTTTTTCGAGCCCTGTTTAAGTGCTCTACGAAAGAGACTATCCCACCTTCGAACTCGAACACTACGGTTTGTTTCTGGGATCTTTCGTCATCAAAACTTATTCTCAACCCCTTGTTGAGAAATGCAAGTTCACGCAACCTTGAGGCAATAGTGTCGTAATTTAGTTCTGCTGATCCAAAGATTTCCGTATCTGGCTTGAAAGTTATTCTAGTGCCATTACGCTTGGTAGTTCCGACAACTTCTAGGTCTGTTACCTTTTTGCCTCGTCTATAGAGTTG
>JBFXII010000089.1:0-9059 GCA_050176095.1 Desulfomonilaceae bacterium | reverse complement strand
GTTTAATCTCTGCGGCGTTAATTGCCACAATCATTTTGTCCATAATATCTGTGTTGGTTTTTGGAATTTTCCAAATCACCTCCAAAATGCTAGTGGTTTGTCCTCAAGACCTACCTATCAATGATCCAGCCCCGATCCTATGGCAGGATGTCGTGGCGGAACAAACCAAAAACGCCAAATTGGGCGTCTCGGACAAACTCAATGACGTATACCTAAAAGGCCTAACATTGGCTGAAAACAAATCTAAATGATCACATTGTTTGAATCCTAGAAAGTATTTGGGAGAGAGCAGATGGATAACATGGACTATGCCAAGGGTTATTGGAATCCCTATGTCGCAGGAATTGCGCTAGGCTTGGTTTTGACTTTCACTTTTTATGTCATGGGGACTGGCCTAGGCGCTTCTGGCGCTGTAGCTAGGACAGCTGCAGTTGTGGCGCATTCTGTGTCTCCTGAAACAATTGAGAAACAGCCCTACTTCAAGGGATTTTACAGGGAAGGAGCACCCCATCCGTTTGTTGATTGGACTGTGATCGAGGTCATAGGCGTTTTCGTGGGAGGCCTTATCTCGGTGCTTTTATCGAGGCGTTTTGCCCTCGGTGTCGGTAGGGGGCCTTCCGCAGGAGTTGGATTAAGACTCTTCTTGGCCTTTATTGGAGGCATTATTGCCGGTGTAGGAACCCGATTCGCCATGGGATGCACAAGTGGCCAGGCCCTCAGTGGAGGCGCTACCATGGTGGTTGGAAGTTGGGTATTCATGATGGCTGTATTTGCAACGGCCTTTGCGGCAGCCTATTTTGTGAGAAAGGAATGGTCATAATGGGTCCTCTATTGTATACAGGCGCCATTTCATATGAGACAGGCCTTTGGCTGGCATTTCCAATTGGATTAATGTTCGGCTTCATTCTTGAAAAAGCTGGCTTTGGCGATGCTCGCAATCTGACCAATATCTTTTACTTTCGCGACATGAGGGTTTTGCGAGTGATGTTTTCCGCCCTCGTGACAGCAATGCTAGGCCTAATCGCTCTGAGCTATGCCGGATTGTTTGATTATAACATCCTCGTTGAAGATAGCCTCATGAAGAGCTATTTCTGGCCTCAATTAGTTGGTGGAGTTATTTTCGGGCTAGGTTTCGTCATCGGGGGTTATTGTCCGGGAACAGCCATCGTTGGAGTCGCCTCTGGTAAGATTGACAGCGTCGTGTTTCTGATCGGCATGGTTTTCGGCATCTGGGTTTTTGCTTTCGGATGGCCAATTTGGGGCAATTTTTATATGAGTTCAGATCTGGGAAGAATTACATTGTGGCAATTTTTTGGAACTTCGAAAGACCTTATGGCTCTTATAATATTAGTCATGGCTTTGTTTGCCTTTGTATTGGCCCGATTGGGTGAAAAATGGGGGCCATATAACGAATAAGATTTATTCGTAGCTTTCGACGTGCTAAAAATAGCACAATTAAACCAGAGGAGGTATCTAATGAAAAAATTGGTCCGTGTGCTTGTGGTTGCTATTTCATTGGTTGCTTTTGCTATGGGCGCCACAGCTTTCGCAGCAGATGAATTTTATGTTGTTAAAGAAGCTGCAGGCAAAATGGCGGTTGTTGACAAGAAACCTGACGATGCAAAGTCGGTTGTGAAAGGACCGTTCAAGACTAAAGCCGAAGCTGAAGCAGCCTTGAAGGCCGCGTCCAAACCCAAGCCACCGACAGTTGGTTGCTGAAAAATCAGTAGTCGTATTTGCGGCGTTTGGATCGTTTTCCTAACGCCGCATTTTGTATAAATCGAAATTAATCGCAATTGTTTCAAAGACAATGATAAAGCTTTTTTTTAAATGAGAGAGAAGAAATGGGCAAAAGATCTTTTTTAAAAATTATTCTGTCTCTAGCTACTGTGCTACTTAGTGGTTTAATGTCATGGGCTGTAGCAAAATATGCTTCTTTCTCGGGAGATAAGGCTAAATCTAGGGAAATTCCAAAAACTGTAATTGATGGATTACAGCCAGGTCTTCCAGTTCATTACCCTGATGCCGGTGTATGGCTGGTAAAGCAGGCCGGAAAAGACCAAATTTCGGTGTTTGATGATAAGTGCCCTCATCTGGGATGCAAGTACAACTGGATTGCTGACAAAAAGGTTTTCGAATGCCCTTGTCACGGAAGTGTTTTCGATATCAACGGCCAAGTGAAAAAAGGCCCTGCAAATAGAGCGGTCAGCGCGCTCAAGCTTAGTTTGGACGAAAAAGAAATCTACAAAGTGATCCCTGCTTCGAAATAACATCATGAACAAGGGATCTTTTTCATCATTCCTGCTACACCTCCACCCTAGACTAATCCCTGAAAAATCAGCACAGCTATCATATACTTTTTGTTTAGGCGGTATAGCTGGGTTTTTGTTTTTTATCGAGACCCTCAGTGGGATCTTATTAATGCTCCACTATCAGCCATCTGTTGAGAACGCCTACGGCTCTGTACAAAAAATTACCCACATTGTCCCATACGGATGGGTCATGAGAAATCTACATTACTGGGCGGGACAAGCTATGGTAGTCGTGGTATTCCTCCACATGATAAGAGTATATTGGACACATTCTTATGCGGATCCAAGGCAATTGAACTGGATTGTCGGAATCGTGTGCCTGATCTTAACGGTTCTTGTGGATTTTACGGGCTATTTGCTTGTCTGGGATGTCCGGGCACTATGGGCTTGGACTATCGCCAGATATTTGGTTGAGATCATTCCGTGGGCAGGGCCGGCGACAGCGTCTTTTGTTTTTGGTCCAGGTTCAGAATTTAACGCTGCCATAATTCGCCTTTATTCATGGCATGTTGTCATTTTCCCTGGAATACTATTCTTAATGATGATGTTGCATTTTTGGAAGATAAGAAAGGACGGTGGAATATCAATGCCTTTGTGAACAATTAGAATCACCTTGACCATTAGCTTCAATGTTGTTCATCAAACTGATTACATTCGGATCACTCAAAGCATACCTCGACGCAGAACCCTCCCTGGTAAGACTCACAACTCCGCGCATTCGCAATATATTCAAATGATGGGAAACCCTAGCTTGAGAAACCCCTAGACGGTCTACCAGGTCATTTACTCTGAAGTCTCCATCAGCTAGTACAGCTAGAATTCTTAGACGCAAAGGATGTCCGACAGCTTTAATCACAGCCGCTATATCTTCTGCCCTCTTAGAATCATTGATTAAACTAGACAAGGTTCCTCGCATATAATGTTATATATGAATATATTCATACTAACGATCACTCTCCATGTCAACAACTAAAAAATCTTTATTCTCTCGTATGAATCTACGTTTCTTAGAGGCAAATCAGGATGCATCAGAAAAATGGGCGATGAACTTGCTAATCAGCAGAGGGCGCGACAGATTATTGTTGAGGAGAAAGAACATGGCTAAACCCAAAACATTAAAATTAAAAAGACTCTTGAAACTTGCATTATTAGGTCCAATCACCCCTCTTTTTGGGGCCTGGAACTCAACTAGAAGATTCCCAACTCGTACAATAGAATTGGACACATTCTCATTTAGCTCGGAAACAGGCCTAATAACCAACAAAAAAAATAATATAGTCGAACCTTATAAGTTGGTCATAGATGGTATGGTAGACACTCCCATTGCTCTTTCATATCCTGAGCTTAGATCATTACCGCAGGTAACCCAAACAAACGACTTTCATTGTGTGGAAGGCTGGACAATACCTGAGGTGGTTTGGGGCGGAGTAAAAATTGCGGATCTGCTGAATCTGGTAAAGATTAAAGACGTAGCTCAATATGCCATATTTCACTCGTTGGGGCAGACCAGCGCTGCTCCGCACGGTCAATCATGGTATATCGAGAGTCTCAAAATATCAGATCTGCTAGACCCAAATCAAGAGTTTCTCCTGGCGTTGGACCTGGACGGGAAGACGCTTTCACATGACAGAGGGGCTCCTGCTCGATTAGTGACACCTCATCTCCTTGCCTATAAGAGCATAAAATTCGTGACTCGTATCGAGCTGTCATCCCGATTGCAAGAGGGTTGGTGGACACTGGCAAACCCTATTTACGATTGGCAAGCCAAGGTTTCCCCTGGCAGATTAAGGAAGAGATAACATGAACCATAACGATTCAGCAGCAGAAAATAAAAGCTCGGATAGAAAACCTAATAGATTAATAAATGAGAAGAGTCCTTATCTGCTTCAACATGCCTACAACCCCGTTGATTGGTTTCCATGGGGAGAAGAGGCTTTTTTCAAGGCCAAGCAGGAGGACCGTCCAATTTTTCTTTCCATAGGTTATTCAACCTGTCATTGGTGCCATGTAATGGAAACGGAGTCTTTTGAAGACGCCCAAGTTGCTGATTTAATGAACGATACCTTCGTTGCTATCAAAGTGGACCGGGAAGAAAGACCCGACATTGATCACATTTACATGACTGTCTGTCAGATGATGACTGGGGGCGGAGGGTGGCCGCTAAATATTATAATGACACCCGACAAGAAGCCTTTTTTTGCAGGAACGTATTTTCCAAAGGAATCACATCACGGGCGCATCGGCATGATTGACTTGGCGCCTCGAATTAAACAGCTTTGGTCAGACAATAGGGATGAAGTCGTTGAAGCCTCAAGAAAAGTAACTTCTGCGCTAAACCAAATTCCCGATGATGCGCCAGGGGCAGGGCTGAACATGAATGATTTGAGAGAGGCCTATACCCAGTTGGCTCAAAGATTTGATACGGCTCGAGGAGGATTTAGCCAGGCCCCAAAATTCCCTACACCCCACAACCTTCTATTTCTTATGCGTTACGCAAAACGAACTTCAGAAAAGTCAGTTCTGGCCATGGTAGAAAAGACCCTGGAGAATATGCGTCGTGGTGGAATTTACGATCATATAGGATTCGGTTTTCACAGGTATTCTACAGACAATGAATGGTTAGTGCCACATTTCGAAAAAATGCTTTACGACCAGGCCATGATTGCATTGGCCTACACTGAAGCTTACCAGATAACGGGAAACTCTCAATACAGAAAAACGGTCGAAGAAATCTTCGAATATGTCCTTAGGGATATGACGTCTAAAGATGGGGCGTTTTTTTCCGCGGAGGATGCCGACAGTGAAGGAATAGAAGGTAAATTTTATGTCTGGTCTCTGGACGAAATGTTGCAGATTTTATCGGCAGGAGAAGCCAGAGTAGCTTGCAAGATTTTTGGAATTAGAGCTGAAGGGAATTTCAAGGAAGAGTCTACGGGGCATTTAACGGGCGACAACATCATTCACCTGGACAGGAGTCTTGCACAGAACGCATCTGAACTGGGAATGAGCTTGGAACAACTCGAGGAAATTTTTGAAAAGATCAGGATTAAACTATTCACAGAAAGAGAAAAAAGAACTCATCCATACAAAGACGACAAAATACTCACTGATTGGAATGGATTGATGATAGCTTCGCTTGCCAAAGCCTCTCAAGCTTTTGGCGATCTGAAGTACGCCAAAGCAGCCATGCGAAGCGCTGATTTCATTATAAAAAAAATGCGGGATGAAAAAGGCAGACCACTACACCGGTATAGAGATGGCGATGCAGGACTACCCGCTCATGTGGATGATTATGCTTTTCTTATTTGGGGCCTGATCGAATTGTATGAAGCTACTTTCGTACTGGATTATTTGAAAATCGCCCTGGAACTGAATGATGACTTTCTAGATCGTTTCTGGGAAAAATCAGTAGGTGGGTTTTACTTTACAGCTCATGATACCGAAGAAACACTCGTGCGGAAAAAGGAACTTTACGACGGAGCTACCCCATCTGGAAATTCAGTGGCTGCCCTCAACCTTATAAGGCTAGCCCGGTTGACCTCGAATTTAGACCTGGAGGAAAAGGCGAACAGAATATTAGAAGTTTTTACGGGTATCGTTAGTAAGTTTCCATCAGGCTACACACACCTATTAATGGCTGTAGATTATGCGCTTGGACCATCTTATGAAATAGTATTGGTTGCTAGAGAAGATTCAGAAGACTATCTTGAGTTCAAGCAAAAACTGCAACAGCCCTTCGTACCGAACAAGGTCATCATTTTTAAACCTGTAGGAGGGCAAGCGGAAAAGGAGCTAGTCAACCTCGCTCAATTCACTCGGGAACATACCTGTTTGGACGGAAAACCAACTGCTTATATCTGCAAGAATTTCAGATGCGAGCTTCCCTCAACTGATTTGATTAAAACCCTGGAAATGATGCTTTCGAATTAGTAGACAATTTTTCTTTTATGATCCGTTAACTTTTCTGTTCATCTTGTGCTAATAATAACTCACTATAAAATCAAAATGTAAATGGAGTGAGGCCCAATCCATACTGCGGCCAGGGCCTCACAAATACTTTCCCCTTTGAGCTCACGGTCTGAAACTTCTTAAGAGTCAGTGTCTCGTTAATCAATGAGTAAGAGGTGGTTCATTTTCGTTCTGGAGTTCTTGGGCAAAACAAAATATCAGGAGCGTTACTGTGGCAGAAGTGACAAAATCATTGGATGAGCTTTGTGTAAACACCATAAGATTACTTTCGGCGGACATGATTCAGCAAGCTAATTCCGGCCATCCCGGTTTACCGCTTGGCGCTGCGACTATGGCTTACGTTTTGTGGTCTCGGTTTTTGAGATTCAACCCCAAAAACCCCGGATGGAGTAATCGTGATCGTTTTATCTTGTCCGCTGGCCATGGATCGGCCCTTTTGTACTCTCTTCTACATCTGTCTGGATTTGATCTGACAATAGAAGATATTCAAAGATTCAGACAATGGAAGAGCAAAACACCTGGACATCCTGAATACGGAGTCACACCAGGAGTTGAGTCTACTACGGGCCCCCTCGGACAAGGATTCGCAATGGGCGTTGGTATGGCGATGGCGGAACGTTTCCTTGGGGCTCATTTCAATAAGCCTGGATTCAAGATCCAAGATCACTTTACCTACGCTATTGTTTCTGATGGAGATCTAATGGAGGGAGTCGCCTCAGAAGCCGCCTCCATCGCTGGACATCTAAAACTTGGTAAGATCATTTACCTTTATGATGACAATCACATCTCTATAGAAGGCGACACCTCTATAACTTTTACGGAAGATGTTGAAGCTCGTTTCAAGGCTTACGGATGGCATGTTTCGAAAGTATTGGACGGCAACGATTTCATTGCAATAGAAAACGCAATTCGTCAAGCCCAGCTCGAAACAACTCGGCCATCGTTGATAATGGTAAAAACGGAAATTGGTTATGGCAGTCCAAAACAAGGAAGCGCTTCTGCACACGGTGAACCTTTGGGGCAGGGCGCCCTGGACGAGACCAAGAAAAATTTCTGTTGGCCCGGCGGACCATGTTTTTATATCCCGGAAAATGTCCTGGAAAAATTTCGGAAATTCGTCGACGTCGGACAAAAATTGGAAAAGGAATGGAATTTCCTTTTAGACGAATATCGATCAAAATTCCCTGAACAAGCCAAGTCATTTAGTTCCTTAATGTCATCTGAATTGCCCGATGGATGGGATTCAGAGATCCCTATTTTTAGCCCCGATGATAAAGCCGAAGCAACGAGGGTGTCATCTGGTAAAATACTCAACGCAATTGCTAAAAAGGTCCCAAATCTCGTCGGAGGTTCTGCCGATTTGGCGCCATCAACCAAAACAATTATTTCAGGGGATACGGCCCAAAGCGCGGATAATGCTTATGGGCGTAACATACATTTTGGCGTCAGAGAATTCGCCATGGGAGCAATTGTCAACGGCATGGCCCTTCATGGAGGAATCATCCCCTATGCAGCCACATTTCTCATTTTCAGCGATTACATGAGGCCGGCGCTCAGGCTAGCGTCCTTAATGAATGTTCATTCCATTTTTGTATTTACCCATGACAGTATCGCGGTTGGAGAGGATGGACCAACACACCAGCCTATTGAACAGCTTGCTTCCTTGAGAGCCATTCCAAACCTTGTAGTCTTAAGACCAGCCGATGCTAATGAAACCGCTGAAGCTTGGAAAATCGCGATGTCCAGAAAGGGACCCGTTGTAATGGCCTTAACTAGACAGAATCTTCCTGTCATAGACCGGAACAAATTCGCTCCCAGTGTGGGCCTGAGATCAGGAGCATACATACTTTCGGATTCAACGGATCCGGAAATCGCCATCATCGCCACTGGGTCCGAAGTGTCTTTGGCGCTGGCAGCTCAAGAAAAATTGGACAAGGACTACTCAGTGAGGGCTCGTGTCATTTCCATGCCGTCTTGGGAATTGTTCCTGGAACAACCCAAGGACTACCAGAAGCAGGTTCTGCCTCCCTATCTCAAGGCGCGTGTGTCCCTAGAAGCCGCTTCATCTATGGGGTGGGCGAAATGGGTCGGATTGGACGGCATAAGCATCTCCGTCGATACGTTTGGGGTCTCCGCTCCAGGATCAGAAGCAATGAAAAGGTTCGGATTCACTGTTGATAACGTCTGCGAAAAATGCCTGCAGCTCTTGGGCAAGAAATAGTGAATCTGGGCAAAAATGTTTTTGTGTATCATGAAAAATCTGCTTGAGTCATGGTTAAGAGTTACCAGAAAACACTAAGGCTTTTGATCGGCAAAAAGATACTCTAAAATTGGACCACAAAGATGAGTAGTAAATGAAGTCAAGATCATAGATTGCTGCTGGATCCTGAACCGATTTGGCGTTGCATTAAGTAACAAACGGCCCCCCAGTGGGCTCCGAAAAGATTACCAGTTTCGTCCTGATCATCGAGCCCACTTGGGAAAATGAATTCTTTATAATTTTTCCATAGTTTTTAATTCAACTAATAAATATGGCAGAGAATCCTGTGTGTACAAAAGTTCAATCTAATATTTAGTTAACTAGCATGAAAAAGTATTTTTTTATAGCCATTCTCTAAAGTACTGTCGGAATGACTGAACGCCAGAGCGTAAAATTCCCCTGTTCTTGGTAAAACAGTTCCAGTGACACTCATTCTAAGATGGGCCCCACTGTACGGCTGAAGTATCTTTTCTCCTTTTGTTGCAAAGCGTCTTCGCGGGCGATGGCGCCTTCAATGC
>JBFXII010000088.1:0-9066 GCA_050176095.1 Desulfomonilaceae bacterium | reverse complement strand
CAGAACCCCAATAGTGGCAATGACAGCTCATGCTATGAAAGGGGATAGAGAAATATGCCTTCGAGCCGGTATGGATGACTATGTTTCCAAACCGGTCCAAATGAAGGAATTGAAAAGAGTTATTGACAACGTCATCAACAGCGGTGACAGCGCGTCGGATTCCCGGGAAACTTCTCCGAATAGTTGATCCAACCTGAGTCTAGTCTGTTTAAACTCCGACGGAAGATTTGCAAATATGCTGACAATAGAAGGGATTTTGTATGTGGTCTTAAGTTTTGCGGAACAACTCTTTTAACTACACAAAAATAACTAATTTTGTTGTTTCGGATTGAGTGGTTCAATGACATCCCCATCAAAACCGACGTAGAGAATATCCTTACCTTGGCATTTTTTTATTACATTCTGGGCGAGACGTTTTTTCTCCGATGAATTCAGCCCCGCATGGAGAGCATACTCATCGAGGAAACGCATCCTTTCAACTCCGTTCAACAATAGAGGGGTCGAAAGAAATATTTGAACCATATTCTTAATTCTGCTTCTCATTGACATTTGATGGGAAAATCTCACATCATCATAATCAATCAGACAGAAGCGTAATGAAATCGAGTCATCTTTCGTTTCCGACCCTAAAGCTTCATCACAGTTCTGCCCTGGAGTCGAACCCTCGGAAACCATTATGTTGCATGTTTTTAGATCGGAATGAAAAATTCCCTTGGAATGCATTGATCCTATGAATCGCCCAAATTGCCGAACAGCCGACTTTTGCTGATCTCTTGTCCAACCCGCCTTGAACTTGCCCAAAAGGTAGCGATCCAGCTCGGTATGATTTCTCATGAATTCCATTATCACCCACTCAACCCTGATCAAGCCCAGATGCCGCTGTCTAATCAGTGCCAGTGGAGTGGCTGCAGGAATTCCGTTCGAAAGAAGTTTCAACCCGTTCTCAAAAGTTCTTGAGCCATGAGATTGCCTGAACAACCCTTTGAGACTATGAAGCAGTCCTCTATCGTTGAATTGCTTTACGCACAAAACTGGCAATTCCGGGACTTCCACAAGAGTGACAGCAGTCTCAGGCGCATTCTTGAAAATCTTTCCGGATTTGCCCGAAAGTATTTCGATGTGGCGGCTGAGAACCTTCGTAATCTTTTTCGCGAATTCTTGCGTGGAAATGCCGGTGATCGTACTAACCTGGTCCGGGATTATGACCTCAAGACCGCCCAAATCAGTAGCGCTATTTGAATTACCGAGGCCGTGGTTTAGCTTTTCTAGCATCTTGTATCAATTTCTAAATGCTCTGAGAAGACGATATTTGAGGTAGTAACGCCACGGGCGTAGACGTAACGGAGTGCGTTCAACGGATTTTCTGAACCAGTTCAATGCCTGGGCAAGATCTCCGGTCTTCACATACGCACGTCCAAAGGAAATGTCATGGTCCGACATCGTCCTGAGATAAACTTCTCTTGGTATTCTAGCAGGGTCGTAATGCTTTGTCAGTATGTCGTAAGTGTCGCTTCTGACCCCCACACGATTGTGTGAAGTGTTCGATTCATAAAGCCTTATGAATACAAGAGGCTCATTGTAATAAGCGACCGGATAGGACTTTGCAATCTTTAGCCATACGTCAAATTCATCTGCAAACCGGTATTCCGTCGGAAATCCTCCAATTGCCTCAAATACATCTCTGCGGATCATCACTGAAGAAGTATGTATGAAGCTCTCGGAATACTCCTTGAGAAACAGATCCCCTTTGATCCAACGACCGTGTCCCGATGACCTTACTTTCGAACCCAAACGCACATGCTTCACTGCAAGAAGACCAACATCAGGATTTTGTGTGGCAAATTCTGCCTGAACTTCAAGTTTCCTCTCATCCCAAAGATCATCGTGATCCAGAAAACATAGCCATTTGCCTGCTGATAAACTAGCCCCTTTATTGCGGGAAGCGGCAATCCCACTGTTAGACTGACTTAAAAAATTTATATCCGGGACAGTCTTTAGCCAGTCTTTGGTTCCATCACTGGATCCATCATCAACAACCCATAATTCATAGTCTTGAAATGTCTGAGACTTTACGGATTCAATAGTCCGCTTAAGCAGATCAAGTCTGTTATACGTTGGAATTATTACACTAATTAATGGAGCCATTTGGTTCATTAATAGAGCCGATCATGGAAATGGTCTTTTGAAAAACCAACTCCGGTGTGATTGACCTCATGCATGGATGATCCGGTAATGGACATTTAAAATGCCTGCATGGAGCGCACGCAGCTTGGCCTTTGATTATTTGAGCCTGTTTTCCGAATGGAGCTGTTGCTCCTGGAATGGTGGGACCGAAAATCGTCAATATCCTTGCACCGGCCGAAACGGCTAGATGAGCGCTTCCCGTGTCGTTGGAAATAACAAGGTCACTTAAACTCATCACTCCCATGGATTGCTCCAGATCCGTCTTGCCAGCCAGGTTCAAAGCTTTGTTATTGATCATTCTAGAAATTATAGAATTGATAAGCTCTGTCTCGCTTGCTGCGCCCATGAACAGCGCCAACGCATCCATTCTCTCGATGAGCATGTCGGCTAGAGCAGAAAAATAATCCAGAGGCCAACGCTTGGCGTCTGAATTGACTGATCCCGGACACAAACAAATAATCGGCCGCTGACCATTCTCAAAGTTGTAACTCTTGAGTAAACACTGGACGTTATGACTTATTGACCGATTGAGCGCAATAGAGCAATCAGGTTCGCCATTGGCTATCCTGTTGCGCAATCCAAAGTATTCTCCGAGAAATTTCACAATCTCCAAATAATAGTAAACCTGATGCTGTTCCTTGATATGCTGCGTAAGCGGAACCCTCACGTTTAATAACGGCCCTCTGCAATCGGTAGGATATCCGACTCGAAGCGGAATCCTCGCTAACCACGAAGTAAAAGCGCTTTCGAATGCGTTCTGAAAGTGTACCACCAGGCCAAATCCTTTTGACCGTAAAATGGACGCCATCTTGAATGGTCTGGATAGCTTGGACATTTGAGGAGGAATAGTGATAATCTCATCGGGAATTCTGGAAACTCTCAAGAGGCTTTCCAGCGATTCGGGAACCCAGAAAGTAATATGGGAACTCGCAAACATCTGCCGCAAGGCCTTCATCGCAGGCACAGTCATTATGGTGTCGCCAACCCAATTCACCCCTCTGACCAGTATTCTGGAAGGAAGTTCACAGGTTCGGCAATCAGAAACCTTCATTCCGCCCCTTTGCTCGGGAACTCGTATGTTCTTGCTGAACCGAAAAATGAATCAATTGCTCTCTTGACCTTTTTGAAGTTTTCTTTCTCTTCCTCTTAAACTTTCGATGCATCCAAAAGCCCTGTTCCGGGTCCTCCCGAAGCCAGGACTCGAATACACGATGAAATCTCTGCGAATTGACAGTAAGATCGTTTTGAATATCACCTGTCCTCTGAATTGGAATTTCCTCTCCAAACTCACATTCATAGCGTCCGTCATCCAGACGAGTTCCCCTGATAGGAAAAACCAGCGCATTGCTCTCTATGGCAAACTTAGCGAAAATTCCATTGGCAAATACCTTGCGTCCAAAGAAATCTACGATTGTCGGCCGAGTGTCATCTCCCCGTTGATCCGCCAGAACAACTACCATCTCGCCCGAACCAAGCGCTTCCAATATCTTGTGAACGCTTCCCCTATGCGGCAATATCTTTAGTCCGCTTTTAGCGCCACCACGATCAAATATCATGTGTTTGTTCACAAAATAATTAGGAACGGTCGTAACAAGAAGATTGCCCTTTATGCCCATGAAACGGCTCATCGCGGCCAGGACCTCAAAACTACCGAAGTGGCCTGTTATATAATAAAGCCCCACGTTTCCCGGAGACCACGCAAAATCAAAATTTGACTTCCCCTTGATCACTAAACGCTCGGCAAGCTCATCTTCAGACCAACGTCGAAGCCGATAAAATTCAACCGCAAGCATTCCAAAATGCTCGAAATTGGCCCGTGCTAACCTTCTGATCTCTTTAGGGTCCTTTGAATCCCCAAAACAGATCGTCAAATTTTCTATAGCGACGCTCCTTCTTTCTGAAGCCGCAATGAACATTATTCGACCAAAAAAACGCCCAACAGCCAAAGCCGACTTGTCACAAGGTATTGCGCAAATCAACTCCTCAATTATTCTGAAAGCCAAATATACAAGATACTCCAGATAAAGCCTCAGTGAAAAGACCGGCCTATCGGAATTGTCCCAACTCATCTGGACGCCCAATTAATTGTCTAGCGTTTGAAGCTTCAAAAAATCACTTCGCAGGATCTCCAAGGGGTATCGCTTCATCAATTAACATGATGGGGATATCGTCCTTAATTTCATACTTGAGTCTACATGCCTCACAAATCAGTCCATCCGCGTTGGGGGTAAGATTCAGTTCCCCCTTGCATTTCGGACATACCAAAATGTCTAACAACTTCTGATTAACAGCCATGTCTCACCTTTTGACAAGAACTCTAAATGAATTTTTCTCAAAAGCAGTATACCAAAAAGAGTTTTGCGATGAAAACCTCTAGTTCCACCATCGTGTCATTTTGTTTATGTAAAAAGATCGGGGGGGTGATGTCTGGAGATTTGAGAATGTGCGTGTTGGACTCAATTAATAAGGCTCAACACGCACACTACTCGAAGAATTTCTCAGATGGGTCAAAAAAACCTTACGCGCGACAACTTATCACTTATCAGAGTCAGGACCTTTCGGTTCCGCTTTGATTGGCACAAGGCCAGCTGCCGCTGTTTTTTCTCCCTCATAAACCGGCAGTCCTTCGTTCATCCATTCCTGGCTTCCACCATGTAGGCTTGTTGCTTTTGTGAAACCCTTACGTTCCAATATTCCGGTAGCCATACTGGAGCGGTAAGCCGAATTGCATACCAGGACCACCGGTTGTTCCGGTTCAAGCTTGGAAGACAATTCCGCAAGATGAGTAAGCGGCAGATTAAGAACATTACCTATACGCATGGCCATCCACTCGTTAGGTAGGCGAACATCAACTATTAATGGGGCCTGTCCATTTTGCATCAATTCGTAAAGCTTCTTCGGGGCGATCGGTTGAGCCGATTTTGTGGGCAGTTTGGCTTTTTTCCATGTGTCAAGCGTCAGAGCTTCCCCCGTATATCCAATCCCATGAAGCCTGTGCTTTGCTTCTTTGAGTTGCTCTGGAGACCCTACCAGCACGAGCTTTGATCCCCACGGGACAATCGTGCCCACATATGTCTCAAGCCTGCCTCTAGCCGCAATATTCACTGAATTGGGAATATGCTCCTTGCCATATTCATCCGCCTCCCTGAGATCGACAAGGTAATATTTCCTAGGCTTGGTAAGCTCCGCTGTCGGCCTGATCTCCTTATAAGCCTCATTCCATTTCACAGGCGCAGGACCCTGCCTGTTCATCTTCGCATTGTGACCAAAATACTGCGGAGCCTCAGGTAATCCCTGGAGGACCATTGCCACAAATTCTCCTCTGCCTTTGGCCTTGAAATATGGATTTGCCTCTTTCTCGTGTCCAATTGTCGACTTGGGCTCAGAACTAAGATTAGCTCCACAAAGTGAACCAGCTCCATGCGCCGGGAAAATCGTCACATTGTCAGGAAGTTTCGAAAGCTTGTTCATCCACACGTCATAAAAAGAGCCTGCCAACCACGCCGCCGGCACACTCCCATCCAATAGGTCTGGCCTGCCCACACTTCCAACAAAAAGAACGTCACCGGTAAACAAAAGTTTAGGATCTTTCAGATCGTCAGCAGAATATACAGCGCAGCATTGACCGTCAGGCGTGTGCCCGGGCGTATCCATGAATTTGAGAACCGCTTTTCCAATCTTTAGTTCAGAGTTCTCATTCATGGCCTTGAATTGATATTTGGCCCCTGATTTGTGACTCTGGTAAATTGGAACGCCTAGCGCCTTCTTGACCTCTATGTGTCCTGCTACAAAATCCGCATGCGAATGCGACAGATATACGCCAACTATTTTTACTCCCAGCTTCTTGGCCGTTTCCAAATAAAAAGATATATCTCTGACGGGATCTATTAATAAAGCCTCCCCGTCACTGACCAGAAGATAGCTATAGATGGAAAGCACCGGCAAGGTTATCTGAACCACCTCAAAACCCGGGAACTTATAAGTCTCCACAATGCTAAAAGTTGAAGCATCCGCTCCATGCGAAGCAGACTCAGCATCCTTCAACTGAACTCCGCCAGCTTCATTCTGAGCAGGCTTTTCCGCTGCCCAAGCTCTACTATTAAAAAAAGATGACGCAACAATTGTAGCGCCTCCAGCAGTGGCGCCAGCAAGGAATCCCCTTCGTGTTATCTCAAACTTTTTCATGTGGCTCCTTTCAGTGTTTTCTCAACTGACAGAAAAGGTTATTAGTTGTTTTTTTATAATTCCCATAATATAAGCTATACTTCTCCCAACCGCAAAGGTCAAGCGTCCGTTTACTATATAAGAATGATTACTGCCATTAACAGTGTGTTGGCTGGAGAGTAAAAACAGAAATAACAATGTCTTGTGGCCTCTTTTTCACTTCGGAATAAAAGTGTACTTTGTCAATCTTAAATTTTGTGAGAACTGCGCAAATATGTGAGGCTTCGTCGGCTTTCGCCTGGCTAAAAACGTCGGCTGCGTTAAAAAACATCCAGTATTTCAAAAACACCAGATAGGTTGATCGTGGACGGCTTGGATTTGATTCTTTGCGCAATTTTAGGGGTGAGGTCAAAGTTGATTAATATGTCGGACACATCTCGAAAAATAGTGGTCATGCTGGGCTGGCTGATTGTATGCCAGATATCGATCCTATCTCTTTGCAATTGCTCTTTTTGTCAAACCCAGGGCTGTCAGAAACCTCAATATGTGTCCATAACGATTGGTTCCAAAACGATCAAGGCTACTTTAGCGAATACGGGCGTCCTTCGTGTTGAGGGATTGCTGGGCTGGTCTTCGATAGACGACGAATCGGGAATGTTGCTGGATTTCATGACTGAGGGCATTTACGCCATACACATGCAGGGTATGAAGTTTGCCATTGACGCTATTTGGATAGATTCTTCAGATACCGTAAGACTCATTTACGAAGACATAAAGCCTAACTCTGGAGTGACCTATCCTTCGATGTTTCCCGCCAGGTATTGCCTGGAGGTGGCCGCTGGCTTTTGCAGAAGGCACAACGTCAGGTCAGGTCAGAAGATGAAAATAACGCCCTGGACGGCGCCAAAATAAGGGTTTATCCAGCAACCATTTCACATGATTTGAGGAATGTCGCCGGATCCAGGTCATCCCTTATTCCAAGCCGTGTGAGGCAAAAGTCGTACCTGACCGGATCATCTGGTGAAATCTTCCTGAAAGCGTTTGTAATTTCAACAGCGGTTTTTAAATCCGCAGCCTTCCTGGATGTAAGCCCAAGGCTGGAGCTTATACGGCGCATGTGAATATCCACTGGGACAACAAGCTTGGATGTGGGAATATCGTCCCAGCCCCCAGGATCAACTTCATCCTTCCTTATCATCCACCTCAGAAACAGATTGAGGCGCTTGCAGGCGCTTCCGTTTACAGGTGACGGCAACAAACTCCTGGGCTTCCCATCGAAAACCTCCGAAAGTTTTGAAACAAAGTTGGCCAAAGCGGGCAATATCGTTTCATCAGTTTTTGAAAGGCCGCTTACGAAACATGCCTGGAGTGATCCATATTCTTTAATCACGCTCTGAATCCCGAAAAGCATCAGAGCCAACTCTTCCCCGGTGGTGAACCTGTGTTTGAAATCTGTGTATCGGGCAATAAGTTCATTCCTGGAACATGAAAGTATAGTATCCGCCGGATCCGGAATTCTGGATAATGCAGCGCTGACGCTCTTGAGTATCTGCTTGACTCCGCCGTATGCCAGAGAGCTGGAAACGAGCGCTACTATCTCCCTGTCCCGGATATCATCGTAATCATACAGGAATTCAAGCGGGTCAGGGTGGACGAATTCGCGTTTGTTGTAAGTGTCGTATAACTCGCAAAGGTTAGTGAGGTATCTCTCGGCAGGCATGTAAGACTAAACTCCAATGATTGGCACTCTTGGGGAAACTACACAATATATAAACAGTTCTGCGCAATAACCAAAATCAGTGGCCGTCTACAGCCTACTCAGGCCTTGGGCCAAATCGTCAAGTCTCTGGCGATCAGTTATCGTGATCTTTGGTCCTTGAATTTCTATGAGTCCGTTTTTAACCATCTTGGTCAAAATACGTGAAAGGGTTTCGGGTATTGTGCCCAGCAAGCCGGCCAACTGGTTCTTGGATATGTCCAATGATAGTTCATTTACACCAGGGGATTTTTCACTCAAATAAATAAGGTGCGCAGCAAGTCTGGTGGGGACTTCCTTCAAAGATAAATCTTCCACCAACGCCGTGAACACTCTCAGCCTTCGCGAGAGCACCGCCAGCATGCTTAACGCCAGAGATGGCTTGTTCTTGAGCAGATCGACAAACGACACTCGAGGGAAATAATAGGCTTCACTATCCTCAAGAGCCATAGCATGAGCGGGAAAGCGTTTTCCTTCAAAAACAGGAACTTCCCCAAAAGGCTCACCTGGTCCAAATATGTGGAGAATCTGTTCCTTTCCCTCCCCTGAAATCTTGAAGATCTTTATCCTCCCGGCTTTCACCACGTAAAACCCGTCCCCAGAATCGTTTTCATTAAAAATCGTTCCACCCCGTTTGTACTTCTTGGTTATCACGATTGATAATAAGTCCCTTAGGTCCGCTTCAGATAATCCCTCAAACATCGGAATTTGACTCAAATACTGATCGCTCATGTCAATCCTTTATTTTCAACTATTGCTGCACGGTAAAATGGGAAAATATACCCCACGAATACAAACATTCGTTGTCCGACTGTTGGCAACAAATTAAAATGTTCTCTTTTGTAGCAAATGAATTGTCCTCTTTTTACGAACTATGGGGGACAAGCGCAGGGCGAAGCCCGGAGCTTTCTCCCGTAGTATAAGGCGACAGCCGCATCTTTTGTCCCGGGGGCTCACATTTG
>JBFXII010000087.1:0-9132 GCA_050176095.1 Desulfomonilaceae bacterium | reverse complement strand
AAAGACGCCGATAAGCATACCGGCGTTCTAAATTCATTTCATATTTCTTTATTTGTCTTGGAGTCTACACCTTTTCGGGATTAGGCTCCGTCTGAACTGGGGTGGAAACAGATTCAGCAGGCGCAGTTCCAGCGCTATTGTCAGGTTCTTTCGGAATAGATACGGACTGATGGTCCTCCGAATTTGGGAGTGTTTTTCCATCAATTATTGCCTGAATCTGAGAAGCGTCAAGAGACTCTCGTTCCAGCAAAACCTCTGCTAATCGCTTCACAGTCTCTTGATTGTCCATTAAAATTTGTTTCGCCTCTTGGTAGGCCTCTATCACAGTTCTGTGGATTTCCGAATCTATGCTGATAGCGGTCTCTTCTGAGAAATCACGGTGCCTGGAGAATTCTTTTCCTAGGAAGATCTGTTCCTCTTTTCTACCGAAAGTGAGTGGCCCCAATTTGTCACTCATTCCCCACTCGCAAACCATCTTTCTAGCTAGTTCAGTAGCTCGTTCAATATCGTTCCCAGCTCCAGTTGTCATGTGGTTCAAGAAAATCTCTTCAGCAGCCCTTCCTCCCATTAAAACAGCTATTTGGCTCTTCAAGTATTCTTTGTCGTAGGTGTGTCGATCATCAAGGGGAAGTTGTTGTGTTACTCCTAAAGCTCGCCCACGAGGTATTATCGTAACTTTGTGAATTGGATCTGCTTTAGGCAACATTTTGGTCACAAAGGTATGCCCTGCCTCATGATAAGCCGTATTCCTTCTTTCCTCGAGGCTGATGACCATGCTTTTGCGTTCCACCCCCATGAGCACCTTGTCTTTTGCATATTCAAAATCGGACATGTCCACGGCGTTTTTGTTAAGACGAGCCGCATTCAGGGCAGCCTCATTCACTAGATTAGCTAAGTCAGCGCCGGAAAATCCCGGAGTGCCACGGCTTATGGTTTCCAACTCGACCTTGTCACTTATGGGAGTTTTCCGGGTGTGCACTTTCAGTATTGCCAGCCTTCCTCTAACATCAGGGGGAGGCACCACTACCTGTCTGTCAAATCTCCCAGGTCTGAGTAGAGCCGGATCAAGAACATCAGGTCTATTTGTAGCGCTGATGAGGATTACGCCTTCGTTGGTTTCAAAACCGTCCATTTCGACTAGTAATTGGTTGAGGGTCTGTTCCCTCTCGTCATGTCCTCCGCCCAAGCCTGCGCCGCGGTGTCTTCCAACAGCGTCAATCTCGTCTATGAAAATGATGCAAGGAGCGTTTTTCTTCCCCTGGATAAACAAATCCCTAACACGGGATGCCCCTACTCCAACAAACATCTCTACAAAATCCGACCCTGAAATGGAAAAAAATGGTACACCAGCTTCACCAGCAACGGCTTTTGCTAGAAGCGTCTTACCAGTTCCAGGAGCGCCCATCAGCAGAACACCCTTTGGTATCTTACCACCCAATCTCGTAAATTTCTTGGGATCTCGAAGAAATTCTATTACTTCCTGCAGTTCTTCCTTGGCTTCTTCAACACCTGCGACATCCTGAAAAGTAAATTTATTCTGATCCTCAGTGATGAGTCTTGCCCTGCTCTTGCCAAAACTCATCGCCTTGCCGCCCCCAGCCTGCATTTGTCTCATGAAGAAGACAAATATGGCGATCAAAAAGATCATCGGCAACCATGAAATCAACGCCGTCAGATACCAGGGATTGTCGTCTTCCGGCAATACCTGAATGTCAACTTTGTGTTTCATCAGGGAAGGGATCAGATCAGCATCATTTGGGGCTAGCGTTCTAAATGAAATTCCCCCATCGACGTAGGTTCCACGGATTCTGGAGCCTTGCAAACTTACAGATTTAATAGAGCCCTGATCTAATTCCTGGCGAAATTGACTATATGTTATTTCTTTCTGATTAGTTTTCGTCTGATTAAATAGGTGGAATAGGAATATCATGACTAGACAGATCACCAGCCATAGGCCCAAATTTTTATAAATATTATTCAATAAAGGCTCCCCTCGTTCAATTTATATGCACAACGTCACAAATCGTAGTATGATCTTCAACTATATCGTTTAATTCCTTTTAAATAAAATGAGCTATAATTAGGTTGTTGTCAAGTTTTTGAGCCCATTGCTCATTATATTCAATGCATTGCTATCGATGATTAAAACAGGATCTTTCGGACAGCAAAATGACGAAGAAATGATCAACCTAATTGACAGTTGATTGGGCAATTTTGCCAACTCACAAACAAGCTAATGATTTCCAAGTTAAGAAGACAACAGGTATGAAATGGCGCTTAAGAAAATTCAGATGATAATCAGGGATAGTGGCTTGGCTTCTCGCCGTAAAGCTGAGGAAATTATAAGGGAGGGCCGAGTCACGCTGAACGGCCAGGTCACGCTGGAACCGGAGCAGTTAGCTGATCCGGAATCCGATCACATAAAAATTGATGGAAAGCTAATTCGCGTTCCTGAATCTAAGCCTGTCATATATTTGTTCAACAAACCCAGATTTATAGTCTCAACCATGAATGATCCAGAAGGTCGCTCGTGTCTCGGGGACATTATCAAGAAATTACAAAAACCAATTTTTTCTGTTGGTAGATTGGATTTTGACGCAGAGGGACTCATAGTATTAACCAACAACGGGACCCTAGCCCAAAAATTGAGTCATCCGTCCAACAGAATCCCCAGGACATATTTAGTCAAAGTTAAGGGTGTCCCTGAGGATGATTCTCTAAAATTAATCAGGAAGGGGATGAATCTTGGGGAAGGCGAGAGGCTCGGAGAAGTAAATTGGACAGTCATTAACAGGCAGAAAACCACCACGTGGATAAAAATAACCTTATTCGAAGGCAAGAAAAACGAACTCAAGAGGATCTTTTTCAGAATCAATCACCCTGTTCGTAAGTTAAGGCGAATATCCTTTGGTCCCTTTAACCTGGGCGCGTTACCAACGGGAACTTGGAGACCCTTGACTGACGCTGAAAACATCAAGGCCGAAGAACTGATCAAGGAAAAACCAAAGAATGTGGGGCCTTCTCGAAAAACTCCGTCAAATCGAGCTCAGCATGACAACACCCAGGCCAAGTCAAGAAATAAAAAATCACTTAAATTGAAGGGTCCACGAATGACGGCCAAATGAATTCTGTAAGGATTTCCAGAACCGCCATCGTTACCAGTTGACATTTGGATGATATATCTCTTACGTTTTATATTAGTGAGGCAATTCTGAAGGGAGGAAGACATGTCTGGAAGAGTAGCTCGAGTGACGGAAGTAGTAGCTGGTTCCCCAATCAGCTTTGATGAAGCCGTAAAGATCGCTTTCGAGCGCGCCAACAAAACCCTTAGAAATATCACTGGGATGAGAGTTGTTGAACAAACAGTGATGTGTGAGGCCGGCGCGATACAGGAATACCGAGTTAGGGCTGAAGTGATTTTTGTTTTAGAGTAGGATTCATTTTCCAATGTTCGCCGCTAACGGAGTTGCCTCACTCCGAAAAATCATCTCTATGCCAGGCTAAGTCATCGGGGTCATTGTAATTTAGAACCCTGTATGAAATTGGTTCTTTCCATTTCCGCTTCAAGAAAAGTCCTTACAGAGCGTTTATCGAGCATCCATTGAGGAGCCACAAGTTCATGCTTGTGTGGATCAGAGGTCAATCTGTGGATCAAAATTCCAGGCGCGATGTAACTTGCCACTTCCAGTGTGGCCTTTATCGATTGCTCAAGCGTCATAGGATTATAAAGACCCTCATTATAGAATTGTTCAAGCGCAGACCCCCTAACGATGTACAACGGATGGAGCTTAACGCCATTTACCCCCAGATCAGATATCATTCGAGCTGAAACTATCATGTCTGAAATGGTTTCATTAGGCAGACCAAGAATTAGATGTGCAACGACATTGATGTCTCTTCTGAGGAGACGTTCAGTTGTTTTGGCAAAGGTTTCGAAGTCGTGTCCCCGGTTGATGAGTTCTAGGGTCTTTTTGTGAGCCGACTGTAGCCCCAATTCAACCCAAATCAGTGTGTCTTCATTTAACTCTGCAAGAAGGTCTAAGGTTTTATCTGCGACACAGTCTGGTCTCGTTCCAATGGCGAGTCCGACAACGCCTGGATAGTCCAAGGCTTCCTTATACAATGTGGCCAGATGGTCAGGATCTCCATAGGTGTTCGAGTACGACTGAAAATAGGCTATGAATTTGCTTGTTTGGTACCTTGAAGATAGGAAACTTATTCCTTGCTCCAATTGTTCTGAAATAGTTTTGTTTTTGGAGCTAGCGCCTGTGCCAGAGCCTCTTTCGTTGCAGTAAATACATCCTCCTGGACCAGTTCCTCCTGGGCGATTCGGACAGCCTAGGCCCGCGTCTATTGACACTTTCCTTACTGTCACTCCAAATATTTCTTTAAGCCAAGAATTTAGCGATCGATATCGTTGCTGCAATTCCTTTTCCTCCACTATGTGGTATATGTTTAGAACAATTGTTGACTGATTTCCAGCATGCTATTAGTCCCCCAAATAATGCCGTGCGTATTGACGAAAGATGATCTTTTCAAGATAGCCTGACGGTTAAAAGATGGATATTGCAATGAGGCTGATGTGAAAACCGAAGTTTTTTTTGAATGTCAGAATTGTTCCAAACGCCTTATGAAATGGATGGGAAAATGTCCTGATTGTGGAGCTTGGAACGCCATTGTGGAAAAGTCGGAATCTGTCTCACGAAGTAAAAACAGGCAGCCAGATGAACCGACAATGGGTCTTAAGCCATTGAGCGAAATAAACTTTGACCAAACGCCTAGAATTGGAACTGGAATTGCAGAATTCGACGTAGCTTTAGGTGGCGGAATTGTCAGGCGCAGCGTAGTTCTAATCGGTGGTGATCCTGGAATTGGAAAGACGACTCTTCTCATGCAGGTGTTAGGACTTATGTCCTGCTCCGGTAACGAGGTTATTTATGTCTCAGGAGAAGAATCTCAGGAACAAATCAAATTGCGAGCAGACAGGCTAGGGATAAAATCACCAAATTTCTTTTTACTGGTAGAGAATAATCTAGAAAATATTTCTGAAATTCTCAGAAAAAGCACTGCATCGGTTGTTGTTCTTGACTCGGTTCAATCAATTTTCTCCAGTTCTCTCGATTCGCATCCTGGAAGCGTCTCCCAGGTGCGACACACATCGTCAACTATCATCGATGTCATCAAGCAGAGCGTATCTGCCTGCTTTCTAATAGGGCATGTCACCAAAGATGGGGCAATCGCGGGGCCGAAAATCCTTGAGCACATGGTTGACACCGTCATGTATTTTGAAGGCGAAAGAGGCCATCCATATAGAATTCTCAGAGCGGTTAAAAATCGTTTTGGTTCCTCAAACGAAATTGGCGTTTTCGAAATGGGAGATTCGGGGCTTCAGGAGGTGAGCAATCCCTCAGAGCTTTTTCTGTCCGAAAGGGCCAAGGAAAGTTCCGGCTCAGTCGTCACAGCCTTGGTGGAAGGTGTTAGACCGATTCTTGCCGAAGTTCAGGCTCTTGTCACAGGACCTACTCCCGGTCAAGGCAGACGTGCATGCATCGGCGCTGATCCGCAGAGACTGGCTCTTATAGTGGCCGTGATAGAGAAAAAGCTCGGCCTGGCTTTCTTTGACCAAGACATTTTTGTCAATGTAGTAGGGGGTATTAGAGCTACTGAGCCTTCGTCAGATCTCGCAATCGCTTGCGCACTGATTTCATCTTTCACCGACAAAGTCATTGGTGAGCGCACTCTCGTTTTTGGAGAAATTGGTTTAGCTGGAGAAATTCGACGAGTATCCCGGCCAGAGTCAAGGCTCAGTGAAGCTATAAGGTTAGGATTTGACACCATAATGGGGCCGCAGGCTAATCTGAATTCCTTTCGTTTGACTTCAGATGTAAAAATTTTTCCACTAAACGGTATTAGAGATCTGATGTCGGTGTTATTCTAACATAATCGTTTTAATGCTTATCTTAGCCACCGACACTAATCGACGGAAGCAGTAGAGTATGAAAATAGATGAGATAGATGTTGGCGCTCGAATCCGCGCTCAGAGAAAGAGCAGAAAACTTTCGTTGAATCGGCTAGCGTCAATGACTGGTATTGCAGCGTCTAATTTGAGCTCAATTGAACTGAATAAAACATCCCCTACGCTCGGTACTCTTGCAAGAATAGCCTCGGCATTCAACATGAAGGTCAGCATTTTTGTTGAGGAAATCTTTTACGATAAGGCCGCTGTTTGCATTCCAGAGCTGCTAGATATTAACCAGACTTCATCGCAAAAGGTCGTCCATAGCTCATTAACCAGCAAACTCAGAATGAACTCTATTGAAGTGACTCATCTAATTTTTGAGCCGGGTTCTGTTCTGAATACCCAGGAAGGCTTTGAGCGATTTTTATATTGTATTGACGGGGCTCTGGAGGCGAGAATAGATGTTGACCTTTTTGAACTGAAAAAGGGCATGGGCATTTATTTAATGCCCGAGTCAAACGCCACGTTTAAAAATACCTCAACAGCCGATTCTAAGATCTTGATGACGGTGCACAAAAAACCCTCCTTAAACAATGACAGAGTCTAAGCTCCTGTTAGCCTTACGAACAAATCGTTATTTGGGTTTCTTGGTATAACCACTTGCAGCCAGCTGAGTCATGAATTTCTTCTTGGCGCCCTTGGGGAGATGGATAGTGTGCTGAATAGTGGTTCGTCCTGCTTTCGCAGGGAAAACGGACTTTTCAGGAGCTACTTTTGAGTTAAGTTGCCAGATCGCGCGCGGCGTTGTGTTCAACATTTTAGCCATGTCCGCGAAAGTTAAGTCCTTGTTTAAAATTACCTTGTGGACAGATTCAAACGTGCCGGCAGGGCGTGTTGGGGGTTTCAAGCCGTAAAAGGTCCGGTTTTGACTTATTATCCCCAATGCCATCCATCTTGGAACATATTTCTCAGTCTCGGTCGGCAAGGGGGTTTCCCAATACTGGTTTACTCCGAATCCGTTGAGCCTTTGGGTCACGCGCGCAGGACCCGCGTTGTAGGCCGCAGCCGTGAGGAACCAATCGCTAAATCCCTCTTTTTCCTGACCGTCCGGAAGAGTTACCTTTTTGACCCTGTTCATCCATGCCAGATATCTGGCTGCCGAGTGTGTAGATTTGATCAGATCCGCTCGTTCATCTTTCCAATGATTGATGTCCGTTTTCCAGTCATATTGATCGCATCCTCTGGGGCCTGACATGGCAGTAGCCTTCATGAATTGCCAGTAGCCATATGCTCCCGCTGAGGAAAGGGCTCTACCGTTATAACTGCTCTCAATGGCTGCAAGATATAAGAACTCCGAGGGAATATCGTACATTTTCAGAATGGGCAATATCACTGGTCTGAGTGAATCGGCCTTGGCGATCCAAGAAATCACGCGCGAACGCCGGTCCATCAACAAGTAATTTATCTCTTTAAGAATTCTGTCCTTGACGTCATGGCGGCTCAGATCAATTTTTTGACCAGCAAAAACCAATCCATTTTTCTCAACGGAAGGCGGAAGGGTGTACCTCAGCCCTTGAGAATAGCTTGGCTGTTGACTTGCCTCCGCAGTGGCGGCGTATGCATGGCATGGTAGAGTCCAGGAAATAAATAATAACAGAACAAAAATCCTTAAAATTGACAGATACATGGTTTTTACCCTAAAAGACGACTGCAAGAACCCGTTCGAACAGGATCAACTCGGATTTCTTCTTTACCACATTCTTATGTAAAGGACTCATGGATTTAAGAATGAGATTGTCGTCTGAAAATTCGATTTTTCGCAAGAATGCCCTCTTACTAACTACGTCCTTCTGAATGACCAGATCACCATCGATTATCTCATCCCAAGAATGCTGCTTAACAAACAGCAACGCCCCGTCTCCGAGGAATTCACCGAAGGAATTTCCCTTTATCTTTACGCAATATAGCCTCGATCGAAAACTTGAATCGATTCCCGGAGGCATTGGGGCGATTTCAAAACCCTGAACAGGAGAATATCCATTCTCAGAGTACTCAAAGCCTTCTCCCACACTAACATGCCCAACTAAAGGAACCCCCTTGCCCCGCTTGCCCCGAAAACATTCGTGGCGCAGTCCTGTAAGCAGATTAAGCCCATTTTTAATTTCTTCGGAATCCGAGCGTATATTTACCTTGTCCCTTTCATCCTGCCAACTCCAAGTAAATTCAATGGAAGCAAAATGACCCAAAAGTTCTCTGTCTACAAAACTGACTCGACCGCACATTCGTTTTGCAAAACCTTCGAAATTCGGGAGACTGGACGCCGACCTAAGGTCAAGGCTATTCCGGTTAATAAGGTAAATTTTGGCAAGGGTACGGATCAGGCTCTGTTCTGCCGGATGCAATGGCAATAAACGAATTTCTCTGATCAAATCAGCTTGGTCGGCGTGGAGTCTCCTGATCATGAAGGTCCGCATTTTGGGAAACTTGGGACTGGGAGGAAGCGGAGCCTTGTGTAGCTCGTGCCTGACTAGATCGACTAGTTCGTTTTCATCAATTTCCAAGAATTCCGACCAAATCCTCAAGGTGTTACGATTCCGTGGTCTGCCCAAATCTGGCGGATTTTTTTTCCCAGAGAAGACCTGGGATATGTATGCTGGAGAAACATCGAGGGCCTTGGCCAAAGCTAGTTGACTCTTACCAAGCCTCTTGATGGTTTTTCTCACGATAAAACTGAATGATTGATGAGATGACTTATCCATGCTGTAAATATTGGTCTTTATTCCAGTTTACTGAAGGTTATGTATTGTTAAAGCAATGGTCTTCTTGATATTATTGTATTTTTCTTAAATGTGTATGTCAAGGCTATAGGAAAACAAAAATGGCAGGATTGTAGAATCCTGCCAAATTATGTCGTTAAGGGGCGCTTTTAGAATTAGAAGTGAAGAGCAAAATCCATGTATGGGCCTTCAACGGTGACATCGGTAAATAGTCTATTCCTAGTTCCATCCAGTCTCCACTGCTTGTATCCGAGTCGGAATCCTGCATCAACATTTCTGCTGACAGGAGGCGCAATTCCGGCTGACGCGTCCCAAGTTGACAGCCCAAGACCATCAAAGCTCATCCATGTAAAACGTCCCTCTAAATATGGCTTGAACCAAGAGAAGTAACCAGTG
>JBFXII010000086.1:0-9177 GCA_050176095.1 Desulfomonilaceae bacterium | reverse complement strand
TTCCTAATGCCTGATGGTGTTATGACAGAAGCCTTCGACGGTCTCAAATGGGCATGGATTTTTGAAACTTCATCTCCTGCTAAAACCATTCTCCCGGAGCATTTCGACCTGGCGTACGTGATACTCAAAGAATCAAGACAAGTCGTGAACAATTTAAACACTGCGGGGATTCAGACGATTCAATCATCCTCCAACCCGGTGGAAGGACAAAGTATCGTGGAAACGATTTGTCACAGGCTATCCCTTTCGGCGCCTGAAAAAAAGCCATACCTGGAGCGATTGAGACGCTCAAAGGCTGCCAGACGAGCCTGGATAGGGCCAGGTAGCGGGTCAAGAAAAAAGAACGCTTCGATAAGAATTTTTTCTCAAACGTACAAGTTACTGCGGAACCATTTCCACCTGGATCTTGTTGTCACCCTGGGTGAACCGGATATGTGGCTCTTGGAAGATTCAGGGTTTCAGGAGTTTGTAGAGGAGGCCAAGGCAGAGCCAGTAGCGAACACTCTACTTGATATAGTAGTAACAACATACTGTAATAGCTGTATTTATGTTGGAAATGACTCAGGAGTTTCTCACCTTGCCGCCGCGTTGGGTATCCCTTCAATTGTCTTTTTCAAGACGACCAGTCCAGAAGTCTGGGGACCATGGACCACCGAGGAAAACCTGCTAAAAATAAGACTCAGAGAAGATTCAGACGAACAAAATCCCGGCCTTGATAAGGTCTATTCTCAAGTCCTGTTGTTCGCCGAAAAGCATTTGAGCAATCCAGTTTTCTGAAAACCCCTAAAAAAGCGCGCATTGATTTCGGATGAGCGCGCACGCGCTTCGCAAAGTTTTAGAAATAATAAAGCACAAGTATTCTAAGTATATAACAGCAGTTTATAATGCTTTTTAGAGACGATATTTCATCGAGATATAAATTAATTTATAGCTTTTTCTAATAACTCACCATTTTTATGCGTTTTTTTATTGACAGAATAAAACTTATCTGTAAAGTGCCGTCTTAACAAAACGTTGTTCCTGGGAGGGAGGGTATGAATCTAATTAAGCCCCGTATGCTACTGGTATGTCTAAGTATTCTGTCAATGTTCTTCGCAAGTCAAGTGATGGCCTGGTCAGTGATGCAGGTCGCCGCAGCTCATGACACTGGAGAAGACCTATACGCCTCGGCTTTTTCCACGCCTCAGATTATTTCGAAGGTTAAGGGAAAGCCAATCACAAAAGTGAAACCTTTGCAGGGTTATGCGCCTCAGGGTTATTGGAAGCAGGCTCAGCAACTTCTGCAGACACAAGCTCTTGAGACATGTTTTTTGCCTGTGACACGCCATAAGGGCTGGGAGTTGGAAGCGCAGGCGCTGTTTGCCAGGACAAAAGGTAAGGTGATGTTTTGGAACAGCAATTATGGTTACGGCTGGGGTTATGGTGGGTATGGTTACCAGCCTAATACCGACTTTAATTCGCAGCTCGGTCTTCCGGAGCATGCAGTAGTGCCGAGTTTCATGGCAAAGTATAGATTTCAGCCACGCTGGTCCATGCAGTATTCAATAATGCCCACTGCTTTTGACGCAACGACAAGTCCGGACAATTACTTTCAGTTCGGGACCATGAATTACTCAACGGGTCAGGGCGTCAAATCGAAATGGGAGCGTCTTTATCAGAGGATTGGTCTGGTGTATGACCCGATTCTTACACGGACCTCGAGAGTTGGAGTATTCGCTGATTATGTCCGGCTGAATGAGCGTTTGAGCGTTTATCAACAGGGCTGTTGCGGATCGACCTTTGACAATGACCTGAATATGACCATGGCTGGAATTGAAATTGAGAAGTGTCTCAAGTCCACCAGATTCTGGAACGCTTTATCTATCGAGGGACGAGCGGGAGTGGCTTTCGGTGATGACGCCCAGGGAGCCGACATGAGCGCCGGACTGAAATACTCTGTGCCTCTTAATAACGGCCGATCCGGCTTCATCAAAGGTGGATACCGCTACCTGACTTACAAGAAGAAATACAGTGATGTAAAAATGATCGACACTGCTATGGACGGTGGATTCGTGGAAATGGGATTCATATTCTAAGCTGAATTATAATCGAGGTGACATCGCGGAGGGATCACCTCGACAAGAAATTTTTCAAGGCGCTTCAAGGAAAAATATTATTAAGCCCGACTGTCCTTGAGTCGCCTCCCTCCCAGCTCAAATTATCAGTCGGGCTTTTTTTCTTTTCCTGTCAATTCTTCCAGTTCCTGTCTAAAAGTCCTCTCTACAATAATTCCATAAATCGCTCACATTCTCACTTGCATTAACATGGAAAATGATGAAGCTTATATTGATGTTTTTTTTCGGACGGCCATGACTAGTGGTCCGCTATCAGTGGAAGGTCTCAGAAATGACTTTAGACGAATTGGTATTTCGTTTCATAGTTGAGAATCCCGGTTCACTCAAAGATGTCATATCCGAGATGTTTTGTTTATCAGAATACAGGTTGCACAGGGTTCTCCGGCATATAAACCGGAATCTTGACGGCAGATCGATCAAGAGCGATCCGCACAGGGGAGTGTGGATAGTTGACCTGGACCCGGCAAAGTGTCTTGGTGTTGTTTGGCATGGACACCGCAATGGTGGTTTCAAGCAATGTCCGGAAGAACCGGCGTTCAATGACGGGCGCTGTTACTTGCACTCCAGTTTCGAGAACCCTGAATTAACCGCGTTCAAGCGGAGGCTTACGTATCTGGTTGGCCCATGCGATCCAAATCCCTGGCATCTTACGCAATTGCCTCTTCATGAAGTCGAGGAACTTTTTCAGACACTGCGAAGAATATCACCCATGACTCAGAAAGACTTTGATGAACGTTTAAATTTATTGAAGGTGATTCTTAGCGCTCGAGCATGGTTAAAATGGAAGGATCAAATGCGTCGGAGGAATTCACGAGGGTGGATACCTCCGGAATTTGAACAGCGCCACAGGGGTTCATCGATAAATTCTTTCGAGTACAGTATCAGGAGATACTACATGGTTCTTGAGATATCCCCCAATTCAACAAGGGAAGAAACTCTAAAGGCCTGGAAGAGACTGGCTCGGCTTTATCATCCTGACGCTGGAGGGGGAACTGGTGGAAATGAAGAAAAGATGAAAGAGATAAATTTCGCCAAAGACCGCATTTTTCGATTCAGACGCTGGGATTGAGCTTTGGCGGGACGGAATAGGAAATAGAAAAAAAGGGACCTAAAAAGATCCCTTATTCTAACTCCAATTATTTCTCATTTTAAGGAATGATGTCTGGTCAGGTCTTTACCAAACACTTCCGAACACGCCATCATTTGGAGCGGCCAACAGGTTATTGGCTGCTTTTTCGCTTTTGGACATAGGCGACATACGCATCGGCGCGCCGTGGCCATATCCCATGGATTTTACCGGCGGGCGATAGCCCACTCCATACGGCGCTGTTGGCATAGGACCGCATGCAGGAGGCGCACATATTGGTGGCGCACATGCAGGAGGCGCGCACTTGATAATCGGGGCGCAAACTACTGGGGGTACCAGAGCCGCTGGACCGCAAGTCATCTTGGGGCCACATGAAGCTGGACCGCAATCGAAGCAGTCTATCATTTTGTCAACAATCTTGAAAGGAAGACCGATGACACCCGTTACGATGTTAAAAGCTCCAGAGAATATTTTTTTTAGGGGGCCAGGCTCGCATGACGGTGGCGGGCATGGCGGTGGTCCACACATTGGTTGCGGGCCGCACATAGGAGGCGGCGCACACATTGGTGGCTTGCAAATAGGCCCTCCAGCGAAAGTCGGCGCAGAGATGGCCACGACCAATAGACCGACCACCAAAACGCTTACCAGTAGTCTCATTTTCATACACTACTCCTTCCATACAAGTTTCTCAAGGTCTCCCTTCACCCCCTGGAGAAACTAAATTTCCCTCAACAATAAAGAATACTTGACATGATCCTATCAGAAAACCAATCTATTTGTCAATCGCTAAATTGTAAACTAAGTTTGAATGTTAACAACGGAGTTTTCTTATACTTATTGATTATGTTCTTCCCAAAGGGTCTGCCCGGTGTCCGGTTGAGCCAACTCCGGTCTGTCGGGAAAACCAACCCCTCCACAACCAAAATCGAGCGAATGGCATTTATCGAATTTCTCATCCAGGACTCTGACTAGGCTTCCATTAGAATCATGTTCCCAGTGACAAACTTCCATGTCTAAAATCGCCTCGCGGTTTGCGTCAAATTGAATTTTTCCTTGAGGACCTTCTACGGTCAATTTAGAAACAAATTCGGACGTTTTCTGGGGTGAGGAGCCTTCAAAAGCCTTTTCCTGCAAACAGGCGAAAAAAATACCAGCAATATAATAGCCCTGGGCGGCCATAGTCAGATCGGGATTTCCAGACTCCTTCCAATCAATTGAGTTACCGAAGGTGATCGGATCTTTTATCGAGCATAGTGTTCTGATACCTAGACCCGATTTTCCCAATTCTTTAATTGGCTCAGGATAGGCGGCAAGAGATCCGACACCTACCAGAGGGTACTTCTCGGCTATGTTTTTTTCTTTATAGGCTTTAATAAATTTAGGAGCAGTTTTTTCCGAAAATGCGGCAAATATGAAATCCGCTTTGGACTCCTCGAGTTTCCGAAAGACCGAATCAAAATCCCTGGAATCCAAAGGAACCATGATACGATCTCCGAAAGAGCCACCGATTTTTTCCAGCCCCAACGCAAAAAAGTCACTCAACTCGTTACCAAGTTCAGAATCGTCTCCTGTAATAAATACTTTTCGGCCTATGTTGAGAAGGGCATATCTGGTTAGAGGCTGTGATGACAAATAGGTATTCGGGGCAACCCTGAAAATGTTGGGTCTGCAAATCTCTCCTGAAACGAATCTGACACAGGGGTTGGTGACAAAAGTCAACACCTCGGAAACACTCGCAGCTGTCAGGACATCTTTGGAATCATCGAGGTCCGATGGTGTAACCAATATCTTGACATTGGGCTCCTTCAGAAGATTAGCCAGTGAACTTAATAGAGAATCTTCCGAATCGTCGTATTGCTGAACAATGAGATATTGGGACGGATCAACGGATTTTTCCCTGAAGAAAGCTTGGAATCCAGTGATCAGTGATTTTTCTTCAACTGTCTGCTTTGTCTTGGAAACCAGAAAACCGACCTTGGGAATACCGGATTCATCAGCGCAGCAGGAGCTAATAGATCCCAAATTGGTTATGAGTAGCGTAATGAACGCCGCCCAAATTATTTTCGAAAAAAGTCCATGACGATTTCTTGAATTAGGACGAGTTTGTGAGCCTTTTTCGTCCAGGAAGATTTTCTCAGGCAAATTGTATGTAAATTTCATGAGATTTTTTTGCCTACTGAGTGGACCAATTTTTTAGATCCACATAAGTGGGATTGTGACCAGCTCATCGCTATCGATATTGAACACCCGTTAAGTTTTCGCATCCTAAACTAAAGTCAATCCCGTGTAAAGCCTGAGCGACGCGGCCGTGTAGTTTAGCCTTGTTTTTTTTGGGGCTTAGCGCATAACTAAGTTTTTTAAGGGTGTTATTGTTGTCCCGGAGGTTGAGCCTGGTCCTGTTGGCCGTGGGGCAATGGCTGTGGACTCCTGTTCAATTCCTGAATGATAGCTTGAACTCCAGATTGCACCGTATCGAAAATGTCCTTATTTTTTTCGTGCAACTTTCTGAATTCTCCAAGACCTTTGTCAACGTCTTCCAGAATCTTTTGAGACCCCTGAACAACACCTTCGGAAAAGGGTTTAATAACGTCTTTGGCGATTTCCTTACCGGTCTGGGACATTTTTTCGGGTAGCTCTGAGCGATTCGGATCGTTAAGTATGGCATCCAATTGTCCCTTAACAGCGCCCTTGACGATGGGGTAGAGTTTTCTAGACAAAAGTTCAGAGTCTTGTTCGAGGGTGGCGTCCGGAGTTTCTTTCAGGGTTTGTTTGAGTTTTTCACCTGCTACGTTTGCGGCGCCCTGGACAAACGGATGAGCTGTTTGGGCAGCTTTTTGTCCATCTGAGTAATTCAGGTGATCTGAAACAAATCGAAAGAGCCCATAGCAGGCGAGCACGGCTATTGCCGCGATGATGAGCCATTTCATTGGTTTTGGCATTGGGCGAGCACTGATTTTGACGCCCGAGCAATGCGCTCGGACGTCAAAAAATCTCAGTCAACTTCCATGCCTACTGCATTGGTCTTCCCATGGAATATGAAGCAGGCTTGTAAGTCTTATAACTTGTTTTTTTGTAAGTTTTTTTCGGAGCGCACACCGGTGGTGGACATTCCATGCGGACTGTTACCACACGGCAACTTCTCGGAGCAAACGAATCCTGTGAGCACTTTACAATAGCCATTTCAGAAGCGTGACCAGGAGTTGGGCCAACTCCCTGATACAAGGCTCCACGGATGTTTTTAGCTGTCGCTACGAAAAATGCGTCCGCGGTGGCTGGGAGAATAATAGCAGCCGTTAAGGCCAGCGCAGCCATCGCAAAAACCGACTTCCTAAACATTTCATACCTCCTGATATCTAATAAGAAAGTATACCCTCTAGGTGTGAGACACCGAACGGCAAAAAATGTTCTCGGGGCGTCCCGACAATCTTTATTTAAAGGGCTACATACCCTCTCCCCAACATTCCCTATACGTAGTTTACCAAACTGAAGACAAAATGACAATATGTAAGAATTAGGCTCCATTTAACAATGAATTATTTTATTAATCTAAAAAAACGATTAAAGAATACGATACGGCTTAAGCAGTTGTCGCTTCAACATTTCTGAACAGCGGTTGACCTGTGGCTTCCCTGACACTGCTCCATAATTCTCCATTGAGGTCTACCTTTTTCCGTCCTCTGGTCACCAGATCGAAAGGAACACATACGAACTGTTCGTTCCAAATACCCACCATGACGCTTGTTTTGCCTGCCATTCCGACGTGCACCGCATTTTGTCCCAGGAATCCGCAAAAAACAGAATCATCGGAGGTGGCAGGAACGGAACGAATTATATAACTCGGATCGATGTACTTGAGATTTATCTCAATGTTTTTTTCCTTGAAATAGCTGCTGATACGATCTTTCAGATAAATGCCTATGTCGCCCAGCCGTTTGTTTCCAGATGCGTCAACTCCCTCAATACCGCAATATTTTTGTCCGGCGCCCTCTGCTACAACTATTACCGCGTGCTGTCTGTCCAGCAGCCGTTTTTCCAGAACCGCCAGGAAGCCTTGCGACCCTTCCATATCGAAATCGGCTTCAGGTATTAGAACAAAATTCGCGTACCTCTTGTCTAATGCGGCATTTGTGGCTATGAAGCCTGACTCCCTACCCATTAATTTGACTAATCCGATACCGTTTGGAGCTCCATTGGCCTCAACATGAGCGCAACCGATAACCTCAGCAGCCATACTAACAGCAGTGTTGAACCCAAACGACCTGGTTAAGTATAAGATATCATTGTCAATTGTTTTTGGAATACCAATTACGGCTATCTTGTCCTGTCGTTGCTCGATCTCTTCGGAAATCTTGGCCGCCGCTCTAAAAGTTCCATCACCACCGATCAGGAATAAAATTCCGATATTCATTCTTTCAAGAGCATCAACTATTTCGGATATATCTTGAGGTCCCCTGGAAGAGGAAAGTATGGTTCCACCGAGTTCGTTTATTTCGGAAACCACATCGGGTCTGAGTTCCATTACGGAATGGCCGTATTTGGGGATGAGGCCTTGCAGCCCATACCTGATTCCAAGTATGTTCTTGACACCGTAGGCGTGGTACAACGTCAGGACGATTGATCTAATGACGTTGTTAAGTCCTGGACATAGGCCTCCGCAGGTCACAATTGCGCATTTGAGTTTACTAGTGTCGAAATATATATTTTTTCTTGGACCGGCCTTCACGAATGACAACGGCTTGTTTCCCGAGTTCATCTCTTTCTCGAGATCTGCTACCGAGAGGCTGTAAAGCACTCTTTCCTTATCCACTACCCTTTCTGTTGCGTGAACTGGCGAGGCGATTTTAGCTTCTCCAAGACTTTTTACCGTAGTGTCCATTAGTAGAAGGCTCCTAAATGTTAAAGCTGGTCATTCACCGTTTTCGTATAAATATACAAGACGGCCCCAAAAAGCACCTGCTATTCATTCTGCATAATTTAACAATAGATGGAAGTAATTTCGGCTAGATTTTCAGACATTAAACCTAAATAAGACAATATCTCCGTCCTGAATGACGTAATCCTTTCCTTCCAGACGGACCTTACCCGCTTTTGAGGCCGCGGACATTGATCCGTGCCTCTTGAAATCATCGAAAGCTACCACCTCAGCGCGAATGAAACCTCTTTCAATGTCGGAATGAATGACACCCGCGGCTTTTAGCGCAGTTTTTCCTTTGATTAACGGCCATGCGCGAACTTCCGGTTCGCCTGCGGTAAGAAAAACGATCAGATTGAGAAGGTCAAATGATTTCTTGATAATGCGATCCTTTGCGCCTTCCTCAAGAGCCATCTCTGACAGGAATTCCGCAGCTTCTTCAGGAGAGAGCCGTGCGATCTCGGCTTCGGTGTCGGCATAAAGCCAATCCACAATAACGTTCGGAGACGACGCGACTGTTTCTGACAACTTTGATGAGACGCCTTCAATTTCTTTTCTTGTTTTAGACTCACCGGCGTTAATCAATATGAGTTCGGGTTTTACCGTCAGGAACGCGAATCCACGCATTTTTTCGGACTGCGTAATTGAGCAGTCCAATCGAAGAGGTTGGCCGTTGTCCAGTAATTTCTTGGCTTGTTCCAAAAGGTCTCGTTCTTCGGTAAGTTCTTTTTTTCCCCTTTGAATTTCCTTGGATATCCTCTCGAGCCTTTTCTCGACCGTCACCAGGTCTGAGAGAATCATCTCATCCTCTATTTTGGCGTAATCCTTAAGCGGGTCAGGCGCCTCCATGGAGGGCGAGTCGAAGAATCTCAGCGTCACAACTAGAGCCTCAACAGGCCTTATATGAACAAGAATCTTGTCACCAAGGGACTGACCTGGTTTTGAGTCTCCACTTTAGCCTTAAATATCCAGGTATTCGACATGAACTGGGGTAACTTTTTTTGTTTTGTGTGAATCGGCGAGAAAGTCATGCCTGGGGTCTGAGACCTTTACAACTCCTTTTC
>JBFXII010000085.1:0-9200 GCA_050176095.1 Desulfomonilaceae bacterium | reverse complement strand
TCACAAACTCGAACATGTCCATGACGAAGAATCCGTTGATTATCTGGACGATCTGCTTGGTCATCCAATATATGACCCACATGGAGCCATTATTCCTCAGAGCGATTCCCATTGTGTTTTAGGAGGTGTTTGCAGTCTTAGTTACCTGAGAGATGGCGCCAACGGGGAAATAGTAGAAGCGCCGGAAAATCTTCGTCAAATGGGTCTGAGTCCGGGAGTTGGGATTAGGGTAGGGCGGCGAAAGGAAAACGTCTCAGAGTGGCCCGTCTCTCTGAATGATGGCTCGGAGCTCGTTCTTGACCACAAATCCGCCGATGGCTTGCTAATCAAAATTACGTCGGTTTCTTCGTGAAAGAGCTTGACTTTTGTGTGAAGTAGTTCGATAGTCAAGTGTAAAACAAGCACAAGTGTCGGCTCGTATTTTTTATCACCATTATCAACTATCATTCCGCATAGCAAAGGGGGCGCTGTGATACTCGATTTTCAGTTACACAACCTTACTGCGGTAGAAGAGCTTGAGTCAGGGTTATGGCGTGTAACCTTGAAGGCTGAGGACAGTCTTTTTTGTGCGACAGTGATCCTGGAGGTCAAGGCCCCTGCGCTTGACATAAGATTTGCCAAACTTGAAGTTACCAGAGATGTCTTCGGCCTGGTTCCTGAATTGGTGGAAGCCGAAAAAAAGCTCATTGGAGTAAGGGTAGGACCAGGTATGACCAAGATAGTGCGTGAAATAGTAGGTGGACCCAATGGGTCGGACCGTATAGCGGAGCTGCTTCTGGAGGCTATGGAAATGCTGGTAAACGCCATTACGGTTCCTGAGTTGAGAAAGGCCACGGAGCTTGGGGGAACTCGACCTGAAACTCATGGGGATGATTCTGTAACTGAATTAAATGACAGAGTGATAGGGCTCGAGATGATTCGCAAGCTGGCGGCTAATCCCCGACTCAAAGATAGCTGTGCAGCATTTAAGGGATTGGATTAGGCAGATTATCCTATCTTCATAAGAACGGAGGATTTCCTTGAGAACTACTTCAATGCCTCAATATTCTCGCTTAAAAACTTGTGGGGTTCAGAAACAGGGTTCAGATCATCGCTTGGTTAGTGGAGTGCTCGAGGACGAGCTTTCTGCGATGCAGTGTGAGATACGAGTCTACTGGCCTGAACAAAAAATAGAGTCGATCAAGACAAGAATGAAAAGATTCACTACTGACTGATGCTTGTTGGCGCAGGATTTTTTTCAGAATTGTGTTGGTTGGTCGATTAATTCCGAGTTGGACGGAAAAATAAAAAAGGAAATTGGTCGTAATGGGTGCAGACACATGGCAATCCTCATGGTCGATTGCCTACATAGCCTTGTTAGGGCAGAGTTGGCCAGAGAACTCAAAGAAGCCTTATTATCAAACCCTCAGGTTGACAAAAAACATTTGCTCGACGACTTTCTCAAGCGTAACCCCAACTTAACGAGTTACTTAAGAATCAATTAAATAAAAAGGCTTATAAATGCGATTAGACCTGCATATACACACTACTTTAGGGTCCGCATGTAGCGTGATGACTCCTGATGATATGATGAAAGCAGCGTTGGAAGCTAAGCTTGACGGTGTTTGCATCACCGAACACAATCGAATTTGGACTCCTGAGCAGGCGGAAGAATTAAGTCAACGCTATGGTCTTGCCGTTTTTCGAGGCATAGAAATCACAACCACCGGCGGAGATATCCTAGTCTTTGGATTTGACCAGGAACCAGAAGGGATGTTGACTCCAGAGCAATTGAAAATTGGAGTGGATTCCGCTGGAGCCGTGGCGATTGCGGCTCATCCATTCAGAGGCTTTTTGCTTTTTGGGTTCGGCATGCTTCAAATGAGTGTTGAAGACGCTAGAGATAACCCTACGTTCTCGCAGGTTCATGGCTTGGAAATATGTAATGGAAAAGTAACGGATGATGAGAACGAATTTGCTCGGCAAGTGGCGGACATGATGGGGCTCATAAAACTGGGAGGGAGTGACGCCCACGACGTTGAAGCCGTGGGAACCTGCGTCACTGTGTTTGAACCTGACATCAAGAGTGATGTCGATCTGGCTCAAGCCATATTGAGTGGTCAATATTACCTTGAACGTTGCAAGTGAATGAAATGAAACTGATTTGATGCTACTCGCCTGACAGGGCTGTAGCGAGAGGCCTATTACAATGAATGATGTCAAGTGGTCAGTTTGGACCAGAGATTTGGAAAGGCTCTTGCGTCTGAAGACTTTTCCTGTGGGATTGAAACTTTATGAAGATCCTGATGCCCTCAAAGAAAACAAATGGTTGCGTAGGCCACAGGAAAAACTCTCCCTTTGCCAATTAATAACGATAGTCAGGACCTTTGACTGGACCGTGGGGGGGGTAGCCGAAGATTTGGTAACTCCGGGTTGCGCCAGTGTTCTGGGGCTTGCCCAGTTACCGAAGTTTGTAACCAGCGGGGAAATGAGAAGCAAGGTCTGGCTTCCCTCAAAAGATGATGCCGCCAAGTGCGAGCAGGTTATGCAAAGAATTCCTTACGGAAAATACAAGGCTTTTTCCCTGGCGCCTACCGCTTATGATCCGTTTGTTCCGGATATGGTCCTTCTTTATGGAAATCCAGCACAAATGTCCCTTCTGATAAACGCTATTCAGTATGACAATTTTGAGCGGCTAACTTTTTACTCGGTAGGTGAATCATCATGCTCGGATGTTATAGGGCGGTGTTTTGTCGATAAGGTTCCAGCGCTGTCGATCCCATGCTACGGCGAAAGACGATTTGGGCATGCGGCCGACGATGAGCTCGCCATTGGATTGCCTGCTGAGGAGTGCGCAAGAATTCTTAACAACCTGGAAATTCTCTATAAGAAGGGAATTCGTTATCCGATATCTCAATACGGGGCTCAAGTTGGCCCTTTTGCGGCCCTGGATGCTGTTTATAAGTTTTCTTCCCAAGTTCAGGACTAAATAGTGTCGCCCCTTGCGGAATGTAAAACGGTTGCGATGCGCCATTTCAAATAGCTACATCGCAACCGGAAATATGCAAATCGTCCCTGAGATTCTAGTCTGGAATTTTCTTGTCCTTGAGTTTCAGGGTTTCTTTAACCAGCTCCTTCTCATGGTCAAAGTTCACTGTTCTCTGGATCATGATTTTCTGAGCCATCACTGGACCAGCGCCGTGCCAGGTTCCCACGCCATGTTGACCCGCCGTCCAGTTCTGTAATAGCTTGTGAACCTTCATTATGTTTTCGGTTGGCTCATCGGATCCAAAGCTATAAAATTCCTCCACAAAATTGCTGACCTCAGGATTCTTAAGCTCTTTTAGGGAAGGCATTGTCACAACGAGACCACCACCGATGTCACCTGCTAGCGCCATGACCCTCCAAAAGGAATCGCAAATATTCAATTTCGAGACATTGCCCATTAACTCGTCAGGCAAGTAAACTCCCGAGCCAACCGGTTCTTCAGCCCCTAATCTGGCAGCCGCAAGTCCGCAGGCTCGGCCCGTCTCCCTCAACACTACCATTTCTGTGAGTTGGTCATTGATGTGTGGCACATCATCAAGCCCTTTGTACTCCTGAATAAGCTTGCATGCCCCTATGATTTGATTCATAAAGCCCACCTTGCACGTTCCTCCGCAAGTCATCCTGTGTGTCTTTGCGAAACGGCTAACTATGTTCAGGGAATAATTTGTCTCACCGCAGTGAAAAACTCTATCCCATGGAACGAACACATCATCGAAAATCACCATGGCCGTTTCGCGCTGTCCAAAGACAGGGTTACCGAGTTCATAGGGGTCATCAGCCAGGTCGCGCTCGGCGGAATATGGGGAATACTGGCAGACATAAGTTATCCCTTTTGAATCAGTTGGAGTGGCAAATGCTATCGCATAGTCTCGTTCCTCAGGGGTTCGGGCTCCTTGTGGGAGGACAACAAGTTCATGGCAGGCATATGCTCCACTTATATTTATTTTGGCCCCTCTGACCACAATCCCTTTGCTATTCCTACCCACAACCTTTAGAGATAGATACGGATCGGGCCAGTCGACCGCCCGTTTCATCCTGTGTCCTCGGGGCTCTGTTAATGCTCCGGCTACGGCAAGGTCATTTTTCTGAACAAACTTGAGATAATCCAGAAAACGAGCGTTGTATGTGGTTCCCAGGTCACGATCCATTTCCCAGGTGGTTGACGCAAGCGCATGAAAAGCGTCATAGCCTGCGCATCGGTAGATGCATGTTCCCAATGTTTCGGCCGTGAAAGTTCCAGCCAAAGCTTTGGAAACCAGGTCCTCCACGCTGCCACTAACATGAGTATACCGATTAACCCGCTCCTGTATTAGTGGTGAGAAGCAAGACATGATCTCGGAATAGCGATCATCGAGCGCCCAACTGTAACTTGCTCGATTGGATTCGAAAACAGTTCGAGTGTTAGGATTCTCAAGAATGTTTTCGACCTGTTTTCCGTTCATGAAAACCCGCGGCCTTAGCTGTTTTACGCTTTCCTCAAATTCTTCCGGTGTCTTAAGAGCCATTTCCGTCCTCCTATCGACTTTTTCCCCCAATAAAAAATATCTCTCGATATGCCTCCAGGTCTGTTTTGCTATCCTTGTCTATATCTCCATAACGCAGTCCCAGGACCAGTGCGTTAACACTCTGTGCGCCATGAGACTTCAATACGCTGGCTGCTTCTGAAACTGTGGAACCGGTAGTAAAAACATCGTCCAAGATCAACAGTCTTTTGTTTTTGATGACCAATGGATTTCTTACAAAAAAAGATCCCTTTATGTTAGCGAGTCTTTCCTTCCTTTTGAGCTGAGTCTGTGGAGTCGTATTACGTGATTTGGCCAGACAGTTTGTGAGAACATTGAGTCCGACCTTTTTGCCAAGTTTTTTGGCTAAGATGGCCGATTGATTGTAGCCTCTCTGGATAAGACGATCGTCATGGACGGGTATCGGCACGATCGCATCCAGGCCTGCATCAGAATAATTTTCTTCAAAGGCTTTTACGAGAAATCCGGAGAGCGCTTCCCCTAGAAACAGGGAGTTGGAAAACTTAAACTTCAATATTCCACGCCTGATGACTCGCGAATAAAAAACACAGAAACGGGTTTTATCAAGCGCCGGGCTATTTTTGGAACATTTCCCGCATAATTGATTTTGGCTATTCACAGTTCCGGCAACAGGCAAACCGCAACGGTCACAAATGGGATCCTCGACAGGAGAAATATCTTTATTGCAGGTCTTACATATATGTGAATCGAAACCTACATGCTCAACGCCGCAAAAAACGCAAACTGGCGGAAACATAAGAGAATTGATCGCCTGAAAACCAATCTTGAGATAGTGATTAAAATTTCCGGCCATTTTTTCGTGGTAGAGCTGAGGAATTTAGGGTTGAATAAACGAAAAATTAAATGGATAACTGAGTAAAACAACTTGAGCAGATCATGTCAATCAAAACCGAAAAAAACAAAAGCCTAAAAAAGGTCAGTTTTTATTTGGGCAGGGTCCTGGAATGAAATCCATCATCACGTTGACCACCGATTTCGGTACCAAAGACGGCTTTGTAGGCCAGATGAAAGGTGTAATTCTCGGGATCAATCCGCTGGTCAACATAATTGATGTTACTCATGACATTACTCCGTATGCCGTTGGTGAGGCCGCTATTGTGGTCAAAGGAGTTATTGGGCGCTTCCAATTTCCCAGCATACACATAGCGGTTGTTGATCCGGGTGTTGGGGGACAGCGAAAATCAATTGCCATCCGTTGGGCTGACACATATCTCATAGGACCTGACAATGGAATTTTCTCGTTTTTTCTAAAAGATAAAAAAAATTATGAGGCCAGATTCATAGAGAATCCGAATTTCACTGCGGCAATCAAAAGCTCTACTTTTCATGGCAGAGATATTTTTGCGCCGGCTGCTGCGTGGCTTTCGGCAGGAAGGGATTTCGAAAAAATTGGCCCGGTAACACCTGAGATTCTTAAACTTGACATGGCCAGAATTGAAAAATCCGGGCATCAGCTAAAAGGCCAAATCATTCATGTAGACAGATTTGGAAATCTTATTAGCAACATAGAGGGAAGAGATCTAAGTTGGCCTGAAATAGAAATTCATTGCGGGGAAATTTCCATCAAAGGCCTGTCAAATTCTTATAACCAAGCGGACTCCAATAGTCCTGTGGCTGTAATAAACAGTTTTGACTTGCTAGAAATAGCATTATTCCTAGATGACGCTTCAAAAAAACTTGGCGCCAAGGTTGGTGATGAGGTCCGTGTAACAGTCAAAAAAAACTCTTTATAAAAATGAAGAAAGGCGCCGCCAAAATAGTCTGCCGCGACTCATTTGTTTGCTTCTCTAAAATTGGCCAGTTTTCTGAAATCAATCACAAATTTCTGCTCAACAATATCACCGCCCCACCCGCTGGAAGGATGGTCCTGGTTGAGAACAAAACCGGCCTTTTCGTAAATTGATCGCGCAGCTTCTAAGCCCTTAAAAGTCCACAGAAACACACTCTGAAACTGCTTTTCATAGCAGAAATCCAAAGCCTTTTTGAAAAGCATTTTTCCAATTCCGGTTCCCTGAAATGTCGGCGATACGATGAACCACCTTAGACGTGCCCCTTGAACTTCGCATAGTGACCCATCGATGGCTATGGAGCCAACGAAATTACCTTCAGAATAGGATGCCCACAAACCGTCTGTTTCTCTATTTAGTCGCAAACAAAATTCACTGAGCTCTGTGGCCACTTGAGCTTCAAAATTTACGTCAAAGCCCCAATTCTCAGAATAATAAACTGCGTGAGCTTGTGTGATTTCTCCAATTAATCCAGGTGAATATCCGTCCTGAATTACAATATCCTGTTTTGAAAACGCTTGTTTTTTCATTTCTGATTGGTCGTAACAAACAGTGATTTTATTCTACATTGTTATTGAGATATCTTAATTATCTGTCTTGATTTTTTTATTGAGACCACATTTTTCACGTGCTTTTTCTGCCAGACGAAATTCCTTTCGACCCACCGCCTCACAATTCCTTCGAATTTCATCATTGGTTTCAAGACTGAGTTCCGGGACTCCTGATGGCCTACCATTAGCGTCCAGGGCGACAAACGTAAGATATGCAGAGGCCGTGTGCCTAACTTCTCCCGTCCTCAAGTTTTCAGCCTCAACTCGAACTCCGACTTCCATCGACGTCCTCCCGACCAGGTTGACGCTAGCTTTTAGTATCAGCAAGTCCCCAACATAAACGGGAAAGTGAAAATCTAGTCTGTCTATCGAGGCCGTTACGGCATTCTTTCTTGAATGCCTTATGGCAGCTACTCCGGCCGCCGTATCGACATAATGCATAATGACACCACCATGAACGTTTCCAACCGGATTTGCATGTTCAGGATTCATCTGGATTGCCATGGTGATCTGACTGTCTTGAACCGATCTGGGTCCCATTATTCAACTCCGAAATGATTTTAAAAGAGCCAATCAATTGATGATAAACGTGTGGGAAAACATATAGATCATTTTTCTGGAGAAGTCACTCCTGTAGCACACAGTTTATCAAAATCAAGCGGCAATCCTTTGGCTTCATCAGCTTTCAGACTGATTGCATAATGAGCGCATTTGTCAACGCACACACGGCGCCCCATACATTTCTCCCAGACAACCCCAGGAGCGTCATCCCATTTTGTAGCCTCAAACTGGCAACATTTAACGCATGTCCCGCATCTCAGGCGCCTGGAATAGTCTATGACGGCGACGTAACCAGATGATTGTATCATGGGAACATCGTACTTCATGATGGAAATCATTCCACCGCAACAGCACTTACAGCAGTTGCAAATAGCAAAAAAACGCCTTCGTTGATGGTAAGAGTAATTTTCCGCGCTCACCGATTATTCAGACTGAAAGTAACATTAGGATTACTAAACATAATATAAGAAGAATTAGTTCCAAAGAGGCCATTCGTATCACATGTATGCCTAGGACTCTTGAAATGTAGCCCAGAGAAAAGTAAAGTTATCTATTAAAACTCGAAATATTCGAAACGAGTATGACTGTAATTTTAAGATTATATACGCACTCCCCAGCATATCAAATACAAAGAATTATTGGGATTACCAGAACAGGAAATTCAATTATATGTCGTTATACTAATTACAGTATTAAAGCCTAAAAGCATTCCATAAAATGGGTCTTGGATAATTAGAACTCCACTCAATGAGCATGCTAAAATTCTTAGGTTAAATTAAGCGACAAAAAAATTTCTCATGATTTGTTAAACTCTTGACATGTTGTATTACTGACGCTAATATTTTTTGGCTTTCCAATTAGTGTGGCTAACCAATAAGCCCCGTCTTGGATTCCACAAAAAACCAATAATGCAAAGCGAGTTCGCTACGCAAACTTATCTCTGGAAATGAGTTAATGGAGGCAAACTATGACCTACAGCAAACCCAATCGCAGCGCTGCGACAAAAACCAAAACGAGGGTAGAGCCGGCTCCGATTTCTGGAATCTGCGTTACCTGTCTCGATGGGTGCCCCGGTCCCTGTGAAATAGGGCGTTCCGCCATTAGGGGTAGGGAAACCATATATCCTCAGCCATTTGGAAAGATAACCGCTGGCGCTGACAAAGATTATCCAGTTGACTTCTCACACTTCAACATACAGGGGACCTGCGTTGGAGCCGTAGGTGTTGAGGCCGACTCCGAACTCGCGACATTCCCTGTTGTTGATTGTTCCACGGCTGTAGGCTCCGACGGCGGGATAAAGATGGATTTCCCTGTGTTCACAGGCGCAGTTGGATCGACTTATATTGCTCGCATCAATTGGGAAGAGATAGCGGTAGGGGCAGCTATTTCGGGAGTAATGGTAGTTGCTGGTGAAAACATCTGCGGGATGGACAAGGAAGCAGAGTTCAAAGACGGCCGTATCGTTAAATCCCCCGAAATGGAGAGAAGGATAAACGCCTTCAACAGATGGTATGACGGCAAAGGTGGGGTCATAGTTCAGGCCAATGTTGAAGACACTAAACTTGGTGTCCCAGAGTATGCGATTGAAAAACTAGGAATTGAGATAGTTGAACTTAAGTGGGGCCAGGGCGCTAAGGACATCGGCGGTGAGGTGATGCTCTCCACGGTGGTGTGGGCGCTTCTGCTTATGTGCGGTGGCTACTTAGTGCTTCCGGTTCGTTCTCTGGGTG
>JBFXII010000084.1:0-9304 GCA_050176095.1 Desulfomonilaceae bacterium | reverse complement strand
CGGAAGCTTTTCTTTTCACAAATGTTCCGAACTACAGAATGGCATGCTTGAAGGAGTTTTAGGGAGCTAACGTGTTTGTGATAGAAGGTAGCGAAGCCGAGGCCCAAATTTTCAAAGGTTCTGGTGGAATTGGGAAACAAACAGATCACGATTTCCATCATGAGGGAGTTCTTTAACTTTACGAGATGCTGTCTGTCCGCCTCAGTCGTATTTTCTTTGTAAACGGGTATTTCATTTGACCAATCGAAGCATTCCCACCAGTATTTCCAAAGCCTATCATCATTAAATTGCAGTAGACCGGCTCTGGTTCCACCTGGGCAGATACCTAGGTTAAGGAGTTGCGTCCAGACTATGTCCCTGATGTTTCTTAGTGGAACATTAAACGGATATCCCCAGATAAGTTCCATATTTTTTGAGTCAAGACTTTCACCCATGAAAGCTGCCTTCATCAAGTTGTTGATCAAGGCATTGTTTTCCTGTTCAAAAATCTTGTCGACGGTAATGTCGGAATAATTCGAAAGAGTAATCCGAATATCTTCAGCGAGCCTTGGATTGAGCTGTTGAAGTTGATCCAGGAACTGAGGCGACTTGTCAGAGATCCGGCTTATTTGTGACAGATATGATTTTGAGAAGATGCGGTGGGATCCCATCAAACACACTCTGACCATGTCTCTGTAATGGTCCAGTTCCATTCCGGCAGAGAGTTTCGCTGCATCCTGGCGGCTGTCGGAAAAAATCACGAGTTTTCTGGCAGGCTTGGAGACAAGCAATTTAGGCATTTCTCTGGCGAGGGCGCTAGCGAGAACCTGGCTGGAACGCTGAAAACCGGTTCTATGTTGTCTTAGGGGAGAGGTAGAGGGCCTTCGCCGGTAGTCTGTTTCGCACCTTGGACAGATAGGAGGAAAAGCATCAGCTTCTTTATTTGAAATTCTTAAGACTCTTCCTTTGAGTTCGTTTGATTTGGGCGCAGTAGCCGTTTGACGCAAAATCCCGGTAAAGATATCCAGAATAGCGTGTTCCCAGGTATATTCCGCCTTTTCGTGTGTATATTTTCTTTTCTCCAAGTCATCAGAACTTGGCCAGAAGATTCCATAGGATTCATGGGTCCTTTTCCATCCTGAGCGATCGGGCAAATTTTCGAGATTTGGTTGATCGGGGGTGAGAGTGAGAGCCATCTGAGCGTTTAGCCTAACCTCTTTGGAGAAGCCACCGAAAAAAATTTCCCCACAACTGCTGCAAATAACCAGATCTAAAACTCTTGCACCACAGGAACAGGTCAAACGATGCTGGGCATGTAGAGCTCCGCACTTTGGGGCAGGAAGCATACTGTTCCTTTTTTCCAAGAAGAAATTACTGTCAGCGCAATTGGGATTAGAGCAAATCCAAAGGTTTTCAAGGTTATGGTAAAAGAGGTGTCCTCTTAAAGGCTGCAGGGAGAGGTTCCTATCTGACCTTGAGAGACACATGGCGAGCAATAGTCCGCGAATGGAATTAGAGGGGAGTTTTTGGGTTTCTGTTTTGTTTTGGAAGAGTTTATAGTCGAGGACTGAGACACGCGTGGCCCTTACCTGACCGTCATTGGACAAACATGCTTCTCTGATGGCGTCCACCGCGTGAATTTTTGAAAGGGCGGTGTGCAGTACCTTTTCTGGGGGTTTACCAGATTCAGATGACACTCCCAATGATTTTGAAAGGTTTAATAGGGCATATTGGGCGTCAGGCCCAGAAACATCTGGAGGTTCCATGGCAGTGACAGGGTCGGGCTGCAGCTCGTGCGCGAATTGAGCAAAGGATTTGGCGTGTTTTTTCAGTAGTTTTGAGGAACCTGCTTTTGGTCGAACCTGATTTCCTGCTACGATTTCGAAACGATCACTACGACCAAAGAATTCGTGGAGAAATTTCAGGGATTTGGGACCGTGTTCCAAGCTGGCGGTTGTGGCCATAATCCGGAGTTGATCAGATTGTGGGTTGAGTCCTATTCTATCCAGGAAGAGTCTTAAAATGTAGGCCACCTCCGTGCCTGGAGTTCCTCGATAGGAGTGCAATTCGTCGATTATCAAGTAGAAGGAATTGTTGTGGTCGGCTTTCAGCCATTCGGCGGTTTTATCAAAGATTGGCTCTTCACGTTCCCTCATCAACATTATGTTCAGCATTGAATAGTTGGTGATGAGGATGTCGGGAGGTGTATCCTGCATGTCCCACCGGGACCACATTTCACCACCGTCCAGTCGGGGGAAGTGGTAACGGATGTCGTGATCGACGGTTGGATCTTCGAGGACCTGAAGGACGCGACTCCATGCAGAATCGAGCTGCCCCATTGCTTTTCTAAGCTTTTGCATGGCGGTTTTGGAGTCATGGGACCCTGGCACAGGTGTGTGTCCGGTATATCGACCGAAAAGGATGCGATTTGATCGACGTTCCGTGTCCAACCAGGAATGGGTTTGATCACTATCGAAAGTTAGCCTCAAACGTTTTAACTGATCCTCTACCAGTGCGTTGAGGGGGTATAAGATGAGAGCACGCAGGGAGTGAGGGCGCAAGCTGTGGTTCCATTGAGATCTAAATTCTCCTGTGGGATTTCTCCACCAGTAACGGTCGGGATTTGAACTGAGATTTGGCCATTGTTTTGAATCACGTGCCAATTCGGCTGCCAGGGGGAGAAGGAAACATTCGGTTTTTCCTGATCCTGTTCCTGTGGTAACTACTATATCCTTTTTGTTTTTGATGACGGCTTCTAGTGAATTCCACTGGTGCTCATAGAGTTTCAGGTCGGGGGGTATTAGACCATTTCCCAATTGTTCGAGACCCGAATATTCCGCACCCAGTTGAGCGGCGGCTTCTTTCAAGGAGTAAGGTGATTCCGGATATACTGGAACAGGTTCGACGAGAGGTTCCTGAGAAAGCACACCGGTCTGAGCCAAGACATGCCGGCGTTCAACATCGAGAGCCGGGTATCTAAAAGGAAAAGCGCTTTCTACATAAAGACGGTAAATTTCCTCGAGTCGCGCGTGAGTCCCAATCAGATCGAACACAGATCACCTTCCATTTGGAGATTGAGCAAATTTGACATTCTGATAGCAAAGTCGGCTGTTATGCCGGTGTAGATAAGCATATTGCGATTATTTGTATCCCTGAGTTTCAGGGGCAACAACCCACCGGCCAGAACCAGGGCTCTCTCGTAAGGCATTGGCCAGCGATCTTCCACTGGTATGTAGAGTTCCTGTGTTTCTTTGGAGAAGAGACACCGAGCATATCCGTTTCTTGCCCTAGCCAAAAAGCGAAGTCCGTAGAAATCTCCACAAATCCATTTTTTTTGATCTTCGTCATACATGGCATGTGTAGTAATACGTTGTTTAAATTGATCGATCTGGAAACGGTACATAGTGAATGGTGAAAATCCAGCAGATCGTGGGCGGCGACCAAACGAATCGTCTGAGGGGTCATATTCTTCAATGGTGTACCGAGACAAGTCAATCTCTTCCCATTTGGGTAACATTTGCGACCATTGATCCAAGTCGGGTAAGTTGTTGCACAATTGTTCGGCGGCATTACCGAGATTTTCAGAGATTGAGAATCGTCCATAGTCCGGGCACGCGCTCGATTTATCAATGAGGCAAAGTGGAGGTCCGCCGACTTGCATTTTGACATTTACATGCGATTGATCGGCCAAATATTTCAGAATGGACGGGTTTCTTTGTCCAACCAGGATTAAATGTACATCGTCTGCGAGTTGACTAAATACTGTAGGCTTCAAGACAGCCCATTTGAAATTTCTACCTCCGTCAAATTCCAGGTGTCCGAGCAGAACGAACTTTCTCAGGATGGACCATGCCCCTCCCCATTCCTGATCGAGTCCGAGTATTTCCACAGCATCCCTGAATCTGTCGAGCCGTCCGGAGCCAACGGCGCTACACCAGTAGAGTAGTTTAGAATATTTTTCAGATTCGGCTTCGTCGGGTTTGCATGAGTCACGATTTGGAGACTCCTCCAGCGCCAACAGGTTTTCGGTGGAAGGAGTTTCTTGGGGTTGTCTGCGCTGGTATTTTATTGAAGCCGCTATTTTTTCTGTTCCCACTGCGCCGGTTAGCAATGATTTGGCTTCATCAGCCGCCACGATCCAGCATGTATTTGGATTTAATGCGTCTGCTCCCACGCACAGGGATAGGATTTCTCTTCCCTGTCTTTCTGCCTCACCATCGGGGAGAACGCCGGCATCCATCGCCAACCCTAAATAATACTCAATTTGCTTGCTACGCTCGTATTTGATCTGGGGGAAAATAGTCGATATTCCGCGTCGCTCAACATGTCTTTTAATGTTGGCGCAAATCAACTGTCTTTGGGAGAAGTTACCTACCTTGCGTAGCACCAGGTACTTCCATTCAGACATCAGAAACCTCCCGGAGGCATTTCGTCATGGTGAAATTTTGGACCTTGCAAGGCCAGTCCTGCTGTTGACAGCGGGTGGGTATTGACAACCGGTTTGGGTTCCGGGCTTTGTACGATTTCATCCCAGGATATAATCCTGATGGGTCTGAATGCCACTGTCCTATCATTACTCATAACTTCAATTTGATAGACGTCGGGATCGTTCATTCCCGGGATGGTAATTTCCATTTGGGTTTGTATTTCTTGACGGAAAATTTCATGGCCTTCAGAGAGTTTCACGACTAGTTCGAATTCTTTTTCAAAACCATAGACCTTGACTTTTGGGGCGCAGCCTTCTAACCATGCGCTGGAGTTTGGGTCACGCAGGCCTCCCATGAACGAGACAGCTGCAACACTTCTTGGAGTCAGGACATTTACCAATGGCTGGCATAGAGGATCCACGGTCACTTCGCTCCAGTCGTAGCAGAGAACCATGCAATCCTGAAACTCTACCCAATTCTCGGATTCATCGGTGTTATTCCAGTCTATAAGCTTATCTTTACGGAATTTTTCCAATGCGGAGACTATCTTTCCTTTTCTAGAAAGCAACAGAAATTCTTCTCCAATTTCTACATAGGGTTTCCAGGTGGCCCAAGCTCCGTAGCTGTTTTCTGGGTCACGCACGAGGAGCCAGAAATCTCTTTTCGGGAAAACGAGTTTGTGAAAGCGCGCGTGCCCGTTAACGGAAATTTCCAGGGGAGTCTCCACGAAAGGCTGAATTTCCCACAACGGTTGGTAAAAACCGGGACGCAATGTAGATAAACTGTATTCATCCTGATTGTAGCGCACTACAGGATTGATGCCCCCCGAATGTGTCCGGAATGGTTGCTTTGGAAAAATGTAATATTCAGATTCACCCATGAGGTTTTCAGCCCTGTACAATCCACATTCAATATTTTTGTTTTTGAGTTGGTTGGAGCGACGCTCATGCTCCTCACCGGAGGACCAGTCAGCGGACTGGTAGACTGCGTGAGCTGCGCGATAGAACTCCCATTTTCGACTGGAGTCGTAATGATTTAATCCTTGAGAGAGGTGCTTTCTGGTGATGTGATGACTGGAAAGCCAGTAGCCGAGTTGTTCAGGATCGAAGTATGATGGGAGACGGGCCTCAGAAAACTTGCTAATGAGATAATGCTTGTCTGATTCCCTGAGAATGGCCTGAGAAATGACGTATTGCAAGAATGTCCTTGACCCCAGACCTCTGTAGGCGGTCTTCTGAAAACCTGACTTAAGTAAATATCGGTTCCAGTCTAGCCAAAGTGGTTCTTCTTTTCCTGAAGGCAAACCATCAGGCCTACCTGTTCCAGGCATGTTGAGCAGCTCTCTGAGCCGAACAAAGTAATTTCCGTCATCTATCCCTTCTTCCTCCTGCATGTTATGAGCGGCGTAAACCATTAAGCCTAGAAATCCAACTCCACCTGGAATACCCTCGATATTATTTTCCAGGCCGTCTATACGGAGCCTATTTTTTCCGGAAATAACCCGGCGTCTGACAGCTGTGACGAAATGTTCTACCGGGTCATCCTCAATCTGTTGTCCGAGAAATCCGGAGGCAATCTCATGGATCGCTTCGCCGTCCAGACTCAAAAAAATTGGTGATCCTTTTGGAGTTCCAGATACAAAATATGCCGCTATGGCGTTGTTCCAAGTCTCGTAAACAACCATCTGCTCCTCCTTTCAGGAAAAAGAGAGCAATCGGTTCAAAGTTTGCCTCCATGCATGACCATTGGAGAAATTCCTTACAAACTATCACCGACATATGTGGAGACAAAGACAAGTAAAATCAGGGGCAGACGCCTGTGTAGCTCGTGATTTTAATACGATCAAGTTTGCTCACAGCAAATTAAATGATACCTGGGATGTTTTGCTATTTTGAATTCCTCGATAGTTGGCCCTTTGAGATAAAACCAACGGAGCGTAATCCACGGGGTTGGCTTCTCTTTACGAATTCGCAACGCCAAACGGTTCGGTCGCAGAAAATGCGACGTCCTTCCGGTAGATTGCGCTACTAGCGAAACCCCTGACAAAAATGTCTTAAGCAATTGATTCTCTTGATTTGCGAGCCTATAAATAGCTAGGCTATATTGTTACCACCTCTTTCTCATTTCGGTCAAGGTCAATCGCAGGATTTAGCCTTAATGAACTCAAGTATGTTTGACCGCCCCGATTTGTTAAGCCATGATTGTTATGCGCGTCTGTCTTGTCTTGCCCGGAAGCATAGCTTCTTAAGATAATTGAAACAACATAGTTATATCAGACAGTTAAGCCTCCAGAAATCACTAACATTGAGCTAAGTTGATGATAAGAGCATCTAAGAAATCCCCGTGGTTTTCGTCTCATTCTTTTATTTTACACCTCATGTGTGACATCCAAGGACAAATTAAAATTAATTTTTTTTAATTTTTTTTGCTGACCAATTATGCTGTCTCAAAGCCCTCTGAAATATTTTATTGACCATCGGCTAAAAATGGAATTTTTCGTGCTAAAGATGAGAGAAATTAACCATGAGAAGCCAGAAAGTCGGTGATGCCTTCCACCATCCAGGGACAAATAGAGCGGATTACTTTTCATAATGGGGAGAATGGTTTCAGTATCCTGAGGCTTAAGGTTAGCGGTTACAGGGAGCTAGTGACGGCGGTCGGGAATTTTGTGGCCCCTACCCCAGGCCAGGTTATCAGGGCAACGGGTGAATGGCGTAATCATCCTCAGTATGGAGAGCAGTTTGCGATTCACCATTATACTACCCTGGTTCCAGCTACGGTAACCGGCATAGAGAAGTATCTCGGGTCAGGACTGATCAAGGGGATTGGTCCGGTAATGGCCAAGAGGATAGTCAAGCTTTTTGGAAAAGATACCCTTGAAATCATCGAGCAATCAATTGATCGTCTAATCGAGGTCGAAGGAATCGGTGATAAACGTGTAAACATGATCCGCAAAGCATGGGCTGACCAGAAGGCAATCAGGGAGGTGATGGTTTTCCTCCAGGGTCACGGAGTCAGCGCCACCTACGCCACAAAAATATTCAAGCATTATGGGGACAATTCGATAGAGGTTGTGAAGGAGAATCCATACAGGCTCGCAATGGATATCTTTGGAATCGGCTTCGTCACGGCGGACAGGATAGCCGAGAGCCTGGGTTTTGAAAAGAATTCTATCGTGAGGGCTGAGGCTGGGATCATCTACGTCCTGAATGAGATTTCAGATGATGGCCATGTCTATTTTCCCAAGGATGCGCTTATCAGCAAATCAGTTGAGATGCTGGGTGTAGATCAAGCGGTAATTATTGAGGCGCTCGGGACCCTTGTATCCACAAGACGGATTGTAATCGAAAGTATTAGTGATGGCATTTCAGATGAAAATGATGGTGATTGTGAGGCGGTTTATCTTTTCCGGTTTCATGTTAGCGAAAAAGGAGTCGCAGCGCTATTAAAGGACCTTGTGACTACGCCATACGCCAGGAGAAAAGTTGACTCAGCAAAAGCCCTCAAATGGATACAGGAACAGATGGGACTGGAGCTTGCATCCAGACAGTTGGAGGCAGTTGAGTCTGCAATTGACAACAAGGTCATGGTTATAACCGGTGGACCAGGGACAGGAAAGACAACAATCATCAGGGCGATACTGGGGATATTTCAAAGACTGGGAATCAGAATCCTGCTGGCCGCTCCTACGGGACGGGCGGCAAAACGCATGAGTGAGGCTACCGGCCGGGAAGCAAAGACGATTCATCGACTGCTGGAATTTAGTCCGGTTTCAGGAGGATTCCAGAGGAATCACGAGAACCCTCTGAATTGTGATCTGATCGTTGTCGACGAAGCATCCATGATTGATACAACCCTTATGTATCATCTGCTTAGAGCGATTCCTCCGGAGGCGACCTTCATAATAGTGGGAGATGTGAATCAGCTTCCATCGGTGGGTCCAGGAAACGTGCTCAAGGACATAATCGAATCAAGGGCCATTCCGGTTGTCATGCTCAACGAGATCTTCAGACAGGCGAGAGACAGCTCAATAATCATTAACGCTCACCTTGTTAACAGTGGCTCCATGCCTATTCTTGACAGGTCGCCAGAAGGGAGAAACGATTTCTTTTTTATTGAAAAGGATGATCCGCAAGAGGCCCTGAAAATAATCCTGGAACTGGCCTGTGGAAGGATTCAAAAGGCATTCGGTTTTGATCCACTGGAGGATGTCCAGATACTTACGCCTATGAACAGGGGAGTTATCGGGACCAGCAATCTGAACATTGAATTGCAGAAGGCCATGAATCCCAGGGAGGACGCCCTGGTTCGAGGCGGAAGAACATTCCGTGTCAATGACAAGGTTATGCAGATCTGCAACAATTACGAAAAAGAAGTGTTCAATGGAGATATCGGGAGGATTTCAGGGATCGATACTGAAAACCAGGAAGTTGTTATAACCATTGACGGACGAGACTTGACCTACGATTTCAGCGAGACTGACGAAGTGGTCCTTGCCTATGCGGTGTCTGTTCACAAGTCACAAGGTTCGGAATACCCGTGCGTCGTCATTCCAATAATGACCCAGCATTACATGCTGCTGCAGCGGAACCTTCTTTATACGGCAATTACCAGAGGTAAAAAGCTGGTGGTGATAGTTGGAAGCAAGAAAGCATTAGCGATAGCAGTGAAGAATAACAGGACATTGAGGCGGTATACTTATTTGAAGCAGAGACTGTCGAGTTGAAACGAGGGTGTTCAGAATTCTGTGTCAGTTAACTGAAAGCTGATATATAGTCCTTCTCTAAAGTTCTGTCGGAATGGCGCAGGTTTTTGTGTTTTCGTCTTTTCTGTCAATTAGCCACATGAGTGCTTTGCTCAGCCTGTCTATTAGTTGATCTTTGGTTTTGGCATAGAAG
>JBFXII010000083.1:0-9338 GCA_050176095.1 Desulfomonilaceae bacterium | reverse complement strand
TCCTTGCTAACTCCAGAGCGCTTGCGGATGAATCTATAGCCGTAACGCTACAGGATTTTCTTGCTGCCGAGTTGATTGCCCAGGCGCCTGAATAGCAGAAAAGATCAAGAACCCTGGAATTGGGAACCAGATATTTCATCAAACTCGCTCTGTTGAACTCCTGATCCAGGAAGAAGCCCGTTTTCTGACCATTCGCCACATCCACCGCAAATTTCAATCCATTGAGAGATATTGTGGTTGGCTCTGGAAGGTATCCGTGGACCAGCCTCTTATCACGAGGGATTCCTTCCAAATCCCGAACTGGCAAATCATTCCGTATGTAAATGCTCTCAGGTGAGAAAAGATCTATTATAGCCTGGACTATCATGTCCATGAGCAGATCAACGCCGGCTGTTGAACTTTGGATCACATAAACGTCACCATACTTATCAATTATCAAACCAGGCAACAAATCTGAATCGCCATAGAATAGCCTGTAGGAATCGCTACCTTGACAGATATTCAAACGCCTCTGGTTAGCTTCATGAATTCTGATCCTAACAAATGAGTAATCTATCTGAGTACGATCTCTGGAAACTATTCGAGCTGATATCAAGCTATTTGGATTGGCATAAGCCATACCGAGGAAATTGTCCGAAAAATCAAAAAGCTCGTGGACCTCGCCTTTATCTAACTGGGAAATTTCAGGAGAGGCTATCTCATTGGAGAAAACCCATAAATGACCTCTTGAAATTCTTTTCTCTGAATGTTTTTTTAATTTTATCAATATCTTGCTTTGCTATTTTAGTTTTCTAACGTTTCTTGGGCTCTATCCTCTCCATTCCATTCATGAGAGGTCTTAAAACCTCTGGTACGGTAACGCTTCCATCAGAATTCTGAAAATTCTCCAGAATAGGAATAAGAATCCTCGGGGATGCAACCGCGGTGTTGTTTAATGTATGACAATATTGTGTCTTGTTGTCCGATCCGCGCCATCTGATCTTAAGCCGTCTGGCTTGAAATTCGTGTAAAGTTGAGCAGGAATGAGTTTCGGAATACTTCCCGCGGCTAGGCATCCATGTTTCAATTTCGTGTTTCAGAACCTGCCCTTGGCCGATTTCAGCCCCACACGCAAGAGCCACCCTGTATGGAAGCCCCAAACCCTGCATGATGGTTTCGGCGTTATCGAGAAGTCGAAAATGTTCACTCCTGGAGATTTCCGGATCATTGACGCAAATAGTCACCTGTTCAACTTTGTTGAATTGATGGAGCCTGTAAAACCCTCGTGTATCACGTCCGTATGAACCCGCTTCTCTTCTGAAACAAGTTGAATAACCACAATATCTCTTGGGCAAATCTTTTTCTTGAAGTATCTCATCCATATGAAATGAAACCAGCGAGACTTCAGCTGTTCCAACCAGATACAGGTCGTCCTTTTCCACAAAAAAAGTGTCTTCTTCGCCTAGTGGGAAAAACCCCGTTCCGATCATCGCTTCCCTGCGAACAAGTTGTGGCACTATCATAGGCTGGAACCCTCTTGAATAGAGGGTGTCGAGCGCATATTTGAACAACGCGAATTCAAGCAGGGCGCCTTCATTTTTTAGCACGTACATGCGTGCGCCGGCGAATTTTACAGCTCTAGGCATGTCCAGAATGTCCAGAGACTCGGCAAGTTCAAGATGATCCTTGGGGGTGAAATCAAATTTTGTGGGCTCACCAAATGTTCTGACGAGGATGTTGTCGTCATCTGAATCTCCTTCAGGGACTTCATCCATGGGAGGATTGGGGACCAACAACATCAACTGTTCAAATCGATCCTCCAAGAGTTTGAGTTCGGGTTCTTTTTCAGCCAGCCCGTCCTTAATGGACCTGACAGTTTCAACCGCTTTGTCTTTCTCCTCTCCCCTGAGCTTCGGAATATCCTTGGATATCCTGTTTCTCTCCGCCCTAAGATTTTCTACCTCCGTCCTTAGTGCGCGAGTCTTTTCATCAAATTCTAGCAGCTCATCAATGTCCATTTTCATACGCTTCTTGCGTATACCGTCTTTAACCTTATCGGGGTTATTTCTAATGAAGGCTATATCAAGCATAAAATTCTCCTGAAAGAAAAAATATCGTTTGAATCAATCCTGCGTGACTTTAAGCCATCTGGGTCTTTGAGTCTTTGCAATCACCCCTTTGAGACCCTCTGAGGGTTCTGACCAAGTTACTTTCTCCATCAAAACAGTGGGTTCCTCAACAGTTTCATTTGTGTCCTTTTTCTGGCCAAAATTCTCTTCAATATATTCCTTTAGCCCGACCTGTTCAGCAGGTAACATGGAGGCGTAGAGTTTTTCAAGCATTTCTCTTTCGGATTTGGTCATGGCCCCACGTCCTATCTTCTTGGAGGCATCCAACCACTTCTTCTGCTTTGGCGTCAATTTTGTATCAGTCAAACTAATTCTCCTTAACTAATTGTCTTTTTCAAAAAATTTAAGCATTCGAGGGTTAGAAAAAACTCCTGAAAATATCATCTCCTCAAACCTATCCAAATTATCAACTAAAATTTGTAACTGCAACACGTTTAATTTCGAAAATGCCGGACGTCCAGACCAAAAGTATTGATTTTCAGAGAAAAACCCTGTAGCAATGCCATTTGTTTAATGGATGTTGAATAAAACCGAGAAATGTGGAACTATTCACATCCTGAACTTTCCTAAGGACATGACGAATTTGAAATTTTTCAGGATATTATTCACAATTCTAGCATCGTTGTTAATTTTTGGTTGCGGGTCTGATCAAGAAACACAGACAAAAACATCTGATAAGGCTGCTGGATTACCTGCAAGCTCTTCCCCCCAAATAGACCTAAAACCTTCATACGGAGACATGATAATCCGGGGCAGCATAGGTGACGCTTCAGTATTGCTGCCTGTTCTTGCTTCTGACTCAGCAAGCTCCGACATAAACAGCTTGATTTACAATGGTCTGGTCAAATATGACAAGGACATTAATTTGGTTGGAGAATTGGCCGAAAGATGGGAAATCTCACCGGACAATCTTAAAATTCGTTTCTATCTCAAAAAAAATGTCACGTGGCAGGACGGCGCTCCTTTTACCAGCAAGGACGTCGAATACACTTACAAGGTATATGTTGATCCCAAGACCCCGACAGCCTATGCAACCGATTTCCTGAGGGTAAAGAACTTCCAGGTCATAGACGAGCACACCATTGAGATAAATTACGACAAACCCTATGCGCCGGCGCTTGGGTCGTGGGGTCAATCCATCCTTCCGAGCCATTTACTGGAAGGAAAAGATATTACTGAGAGCCCGTTGAAGCGTAATCCGGTTGGAACAGGCCCTTATAAGTTCAAAGAGTGGAAAACTGGCGAAAAGATACTTCTGGAGAGTTATCACAAATACTTTGAAGGCCGACCTTACATCGATCAAGTTTTAACTCGGGTAATACCAGACCTTGCCACCATGTTTTTGGAGCTCAAGGCTGATCGGCTCGATCAGATGGGACTTACACCAATACAATATGAACGCCAGACAAACACCGAGTGGTTCAAAGAGCGTTTTAACAAATACAAATATTTGGCTTTCGGCTATTCTTATTTAGGCTACAATCTTCAAGATTGGAGATTCAAGGACAAGAAAGTCAGACAGGCTCTTACCACTGCGATTAACCGTGAGAGCATTGTTCAAGGTGTATTGCTGGGATTGGGAGACGTCGCCAATACACCCTATAAGCCTGACACCTTTTGGTACAATCCCAATGTGAAGAAATTCCCCTATGACCCTGATAAGGCTAAGCGAATGCTGGAAGAAGCTGGGTGGAAAGATACTGATGGTGATGGAATTATTGACAAGGACGGTAAACCCTTTGAATTTACTATTATTACGAACCATGGAAACGACATGAGGAAAAATGCCGCCACAATAATTCAGAAAGACCTTAAAAAAGTCGGCATAGATGTCAAAATCCGTGTCATAGAATGGGCGGCGTTCATCAAAAACTTTATCAACAAACGAAAATTTGAAGCTTGCCTATTGGGTTGGGGAATCGGTATTGATCCTAGTCAGATAGACATATGGAATTCAAAAAAGACCGGAGAGAGTGAACTAAATTTCATAACTTACCAGAATCCTGAAGTTGATCGGTTGCTCGAACTGGGCGTTTCGACTTACAACAGAGAAGAAAGGAAAAAGTATTACGACGAGTTTCAGGAGATAATCGCTGAAGATCAGCCGTATACTTTTCTGTTTGTCCAGTATTCACTTCCTATAATAAGCTCCAGATTTCAAGGAATAGAGCCCGCTCCAATCGGTATCGGCTACAACTTTACCGAATGGTTCGTTCCCAAACAACTTCAGAAATATACAATACAACCGTAAAGTCTAATGATACTCTACCTGTTTAAACGCATACTCCTGATGATACCTGTGCTGCTTGGGATTACAATCATATCGTTTTCAGTGATGAAAATGGCGCCAGGTGATCCCATCAGCTTGATGACCGATCTCAATCCCAATATGAACGAGGAGGCCATAAAAAGAATCCGAGCCCACTATGGGTTGGATCAACCCTGGCACATCCAATACCTGAAGTGGTTAAAAAACATGATGGCGCTCGACTTCGGAAGGTCGTTCGCGTCAGACAACAGGCCCGTAGTAGACAAAATACTCGAGAGAATACCTATAACCCTATTAATCAACGTATTGTCAATGATTTTCATACTTTCAGCCGCTATCCCCATTGGTGTAATATCTGCCGTTAAGCAAGATTCCTGGTTCGACAGGGGGGCTTCGTTATTCGTTTTTATTGGTTTTGCGGTTCCAACTTTTTGGCTTGCCCTATTAATGATGATATTGTTTGGAGTCAAGCTGGATTGGCTTCCAATCTCTGGCTTCAGATCCCTCAACTACACTTCTCTTACTCCATTGGGTCAGATAGTGGATGTGGCAAAGCATTTGGTAATGCCGATCTTTGTTTCGGCATTTGGCGGACTAGCTGGAATGAGCCGATATATGCGATCCAACATGCTGGAGGTAATCAGGCAAGATTACATCACAACTGCTCGTGCAAAGGGCTTAACGGAAAGAGTAGTCATTTTCAGGCACGCGTTGAGAAACGCCTTACTGCCCGTAATAACGATTTTGGGATTGTCAGTTCCCGGATTAATCGGCGGTAGCGTAATTTTTGAAACCATCTTTGCGATTCCTGGCATGGGGCAACTTTTTTACCAATCGGTCATGATGAGAGATTATCCGACTATCATGGGAATTCTGGTAATAGGAGCTGTCCTTACACTGCTAGGTAATTTATTGGCAGACTTACTCTATTCGTGGGCTGATCCTCGAATTAGGGTAACAAACTAGTTTCCATGACATTAGCGTGTTAACCTTTCAAAAGAATCGGCGCATGACATTTAAGAGTGAATTTGTGACAAGACTTTCAAAAAATAGGATGGCCATGGCCGGTCTGTTCATAGTTCTCATTCTTTTTTCAACGTCTTTATTTGCTAACCAACTTGCCCCCTACCCGCCTTCAGAAATTGATACAACAAGAATTCTTGCGCCGCCGTCTTGGGAACACCTAATGGGAACAGACATTCTTGGACGCGATGTTCTCTCGAGAGTAATTTTCGGTTCGGGTGTTTCGCTCAGTGTTGGTTTCGTAGCTGTAGGAATATCTACATTGATAGGGGTCGTCCTCGGCGCCCTTTCGGGTTATTACTCGGGATTAGCTGACCGAATCATCATGCGTTTCGTAGATGTTATGCTCTGCTTCCCTTCATTTTTCCTGATTCTTGCAGTCATAGCATTTGTTGGACCGAGTATTTGGAACATCATGGTGGTAATCGGTGTGACATCATGGATGGGGGTCACTAGACTAGTGCGAGCCGAGTTTCTTAGCATACGTGAGAGAGATTTCGTGCAGGCTGCGATAGCTCAGGGAGCCTCCGACCTCAGAATAATTTTCCTTCACATTCTTCCCAACTCCATGGCGCCTATTCTGGTTGCCGCCACCTTGGGAGTAGCTTCGGCGGTGCTGGTGGAATCGGGTCTGTCATTTCTTGGAATAGGCGTTCAGCCTCCTGATCCATCCTGGGGAAATATGCTGACCGAGGGTAAGGATAACATTGAGATCGCTTGGTGGCTCTCTCTTTTCCCGGGATTGGCGATACTGATCACCGTAATGGGCTACAACATGTTAGGTGAGGGGATAAGAGATTCTTTCGACCCAAGATTGAAACGATGACAGTTTCTCCATGAAAAGCTTGGCATGAGCAACTGATTGAATAAACATCAAGGAGATATCCTGAGAAATGGCTTTCAGAATTGGATGGTTTTCCACCGGCAGAGACCCGGCTGCTCGAAATCTTCTTAAAGTGGTACGCGATGACATCATTCACAATGATGTTCCTGCAAATATAGAATGGATATTTTGTCACAGGGAGACCGGAGACGCTCCTGCAAATGAAGAATATGTCCAGAGAGAAATGTTCTTTGAAATGGCCGCTGAATTCAACATTCCCGTGGCAACGCATTCTCATGTAAAATTCATGCCGGAACTTAGAAAACTAGGGATCGAGAAAAGCGCTAGTGCTGCAGAACCTTCTCCTGAACTCGAAAGATGGAGAAACCTTTACGGCGATCAAGTGGTAAAAACAATAAGGCTTCTCCCGGAAGTTGACGTCATCGTAATGGCGGGCTACATGCTCATAATCGGAGACCCTGAACTTGAATCACTTGACATGATAAATATTCACCCTGCGTTACCTTGGGGCCCTAAAGGAACATGGCAGGAAGTAATCCATCAACTGATAGATCAGGGAGCTGATGAACAAGGAATTATGGTTCATCTTGTCACAAAAGAGTTGGATCGCGGCCCGGTCATTTCTTATTGCCGTTTTCCTATCAATGGCATGGAATGGACTTCTGTCTGGAAAAAATGGGACCAAGAAATCAGTCGTGAATCATCTCGGGATGAAAAAGAACAACACGGTCTATTCCGAAAAATTCGCCATGAGGGCGAAATAAGAGAACTACCGTTGCTCACAAATGCAATCAGAGAGCTAGCATTCGGCCGAGTATCTGTTAAAGACAAAAAAATATGGATAGCTGGAAATCCGTCGCAACATGGAGTTGACCTAACAGAAACAATAGAGGCGTCACTGATAAAAAACAGTGAATGAGCCTTGGTCTGATTAGTTACGACCCGAATTCATAGCACTTCTAAACCTTGAGTCAAAACCCAGTTCAAGACTGAATAAAAATTATTTCAACAAACACATCAATTGCTTGGAATAGCCGCGCACAAAAAAAACCTTCAACGGCTTCTGGCCTCCACCCTTACGGTTCCTCCAAGATTCTGTCGGTCAGTGTAAGAACCAAAGTGAAAATCATATCGAGCTGAAACCAGCGCTCGATGGAACTGTCAAACATTACCGATACGGAAGCCGGAAATTCGCTATCACTGAGCCAAAGAACATATGTCACAGGGATCTTGGGAAAAGGATAAAAAGTCATCGATCTGTCACCGAATGACTCTCTCTCCGCCCCAAGTTCAAAACCCCTTGTGACAAAACCATCACCATCAGAACCATATTTCGCTGCGATCGGAGCAGTGTTAAGGGTATGTGGTCCCTGAAAAAATGTCACTCCGCCCGCAAGGTCTTTTTCACTGATCTTTTTTGCGTCCACTGGCCCTCCGTTAGGCGCTACCAGATATCGGATCAAAAGTATCTGAAACTCCTCTCTGAGAATTCTGTTTGGATTAGGAGATATTTCGGTAATTTGTTCCAATAATGGATCCACCTTGTAGAAGGAATTCAGGAAAGATACTGAAAAACAGCCATCAGGAAATATTTTCACGCCGTCTCGATTTAAAATTTCTTCGATAGGCCTTTTCCTCAAATCCTGCCAGTGATATCTATTAGGAGCTGCGCAACCCATTCCACCTCACAACAAATCATTCCAGAATTTACCCGCTCTGGCTTCCACCTAAGCGATTGACCAGAAACAAATAAGATTTTTAACATTCTTGAGCAAGTTTTTCAATTTTCAACTGTATATTTGTTTTAAGGGTTTTTTCAAACCCTTATTGGAAAACAAGCTAGCCATATTTTATTAGAGTTCAAACCGTAATTGAAGAAACTTGATTAATTTAATAAATAACTGTTGACAAGTTATTTTTAATTGATAAATTTAGTCAAGTTTAGACGGAGATAGCCAGTTGAAATTCAGAACTATAATAGCAATTGCGTTGTGCATAGTCATTCTCGGAACGTCCTCCATTCCCGCGTCCATGATGGCTTGCTGCTGCTCTGCTAAAAAACAGGCTTCCAAGTGTGGCTCTTGTCCGTTGCCTGAATTAACTAGCGCTCCACCGAGTTGCTGTCAGTCAAAAGGATCGGCGGGTGTTGCCGACCCCATAACCCAAAACCCTCTGTCAAAATCTTGCGGTTTCTCGTCGTCTCAAGCTTCGGTCAAATGTATGTGTTCATCACAGACTAAAGCTCCAGTTTTGACGGACTTTCGAGCGCCTTCCTGTAATCAAGACGATTCTAACTCGATTTCTTTGCTCAAAATCGAAACACCCCAAGACTTCCACGACACCTATCGCGGTTATCTACTTGCCATTTCTTCGTCCAATATCATTCCGATCTTGCAATCCTGTTCTTTGAGAATTTGAGAACACTCCTATTCTGATCAGTATTTTCATACCTGACAATAACTGATTTTACTTGGTGAAATGCCGTATCGGCATGGAGTTTCATCGAGACTAATTGGACCGAATAACGGTTCTGGAGTGTAGAAATGACATCAAATTCTAAAATGAAGCAGATTACATTGGAAAAACTGGATGACTCAGCCTCTAAGGCAACGACTGCGAAAATAAAGCAGACTGCCGTGTTTGCCTTGATCGTATTGGCTACTGGCGTAGGAGGCTACTTCGTCTATGGAATGCTTTCTGGTCCGACCGTGGCATCCAGATTTACCGTAAACAACATGAATTGCCCTGCATGCGTCATTACTGTGAAAGAGGTCACATCGAAGATGCCCGGGGTTTTGGAAACGGACGTTAGTCTTTCATCACAAAGTGTGACTGTCACATTTCAAGAAAATAGGATTAAACCTGAAAATATTGGTCAGGCCATTGCTCATGTAGGATATCAAGTCAAGTTGGATGAGGCTTACAATAAAGATTTTGCTACCAGCAACGGTGTAGTTGTCGCAGGAGTCAATGGAAAGCCAATTTTTTCGTCTGACATCAATCTTCCGCTAACCGTCTCACCTGATGAGTTTCGAAAAAGGGATGTCCATGAATCTTTCTTTTCATCTGTGGGAAAAGAACTGATCCTCCAGGC
>JBFXII010000082.1:0-9380 GCA_050176095.1 Desulfomonilaceae bacterium | reverse complement strand
TGTATGCTGCTAAAAATGATAATTCAGTTAAGAAAAAGAAATAAAAAGGTTACATTTAGGGGACTTGATGCGTCTATTTTGGAGATATTCAAGCTTACTCAACTCAATCGCTTTGTACAGACGCCGAATAATGATTCCGCAAGTAGCATTTCAGGGTCACAACATGCGCAAGAAAGCGCTCTGATTAATAATTCATCAGTAAAACATAGCAGTGGCGGTGACATCGAGAATTCAAGTTCGTGGGCTAAACCGGTACCGGCTCTTTACATAAATTGGATTGTTCCGGGCGAGGCAAGAAATCTCAATGTCGTCGGCCGCAAAGCGGTAGGGCCCGTAAATGGCTTTGGCGCGTTATGGCAAAAGACATACAGGCTTTATATCAGGGATAGCGATATCAATCCAGAGCTGGTTGCTAGAGTTATGAAGGAAAATTTCCCTTCATTCCAGCCTTCTTACAACAGGTTTTATCCCTCTCCCTCAGGAATTGCTCCGGGAGAGATTGTTCTGATAGATTCCATGACTCCCGGTGGACCTGTTTCAACAGGAGTCATGGTCATGTATTCGGATGATTTATCGTTTACGTTTGTGACGCCGCAGGGACATCCGGAATCCGGCTGGGTCAGTTTCAGCGCCTACACTGAAGGTGATCGGACGGTAGCTCAGATATGTGGTTTGGCCAGGGCCGGTGATCCATTGTTTGAAGCCGCATTCAGATTGGTCGGCTCTAAAATGCAGGTCCGGATATGGACTCATGTTTTAGCTTCGCTCGCCGCATATTTGGGAGTTCCCGCAAACATATCCTGTGATGCTTGCTGCGCTGATCCGGAACTGCAATGGAATCAGGCGTCAAACATCACTTATAACGCTCAGATTATAACGCTTTTGCGTGAACCATCGAGATGGTTTTCCTGATCGGATCAGATATTCATGGCAGGTTGCAATTATCGTCCCAGCCCAAAATATGACGCTGTAGTCGTTGGATCGGGCCCAAACGGATTGGCGGCTGCTATCACTATTGCCATGGCCAACAGGTCCGTTCTGGTGATGGAGGCCAAGGATACTATTGGTGGGGGAATCAGGACCAAGGAACTCACACTTCCCGGCTTCAACCACGATGTCTGCGCCGCAATTCACCCACTGGGACTGGCGTCCCCTTTTTTCAGGTCACTGGATCTTGAATCACATGGGCTGAAATGGATTCATCCCGATGCCCCACTGGCTCATCCACTTGATGATGACGGAGCGGTTCTTTTGCACAGATCGATTGAGGAAACTGCAGAAGGGCTTGGAGAGGACAAGAAGGCATATTTGGGATTGATTGAGCCTCTGCTTCGTAACTGGAGTGAATTGGTATACGAGTTACTCAAACCACTTGGAATACCTCGCCATTTACTTCCGCTCATCAGATTTGGCCCACTGGCCGTTAGATCAGCTTCGGGCGTGGCGATGAAATATTTCCGCGGAGCCAGGGCTCGAGCGATGTTCGCCGGTAATTCGGCTCATTCAATACTACCATTGAATCGCCCATCAAGCGCAGCGTTCGGACTGATGATGTCAATACTCGGCCATGCTGTTGGATGGCCGTTGGCTGAGGGAGGTTCTCAGTCCATAGCAAATGCTCTGGCTTCCGTGCTCAAGTCATTTGGCGGAGAAATTGAGGTGGGATGTCCGGTCGATTCTTTAGACGATCTGCCAAGCGCCAGAGTGACATTGTTTGACATCACCCCACGTCAATTACATGATATCATGGGTAAACAGTTTTCAGCGGGTTACAGGAAAAGGCTAGTCTCAAAACGTCATGGCCCTGGTGTTTTTAAGCTCGATTGGGCTTTGAGCGATCCAATCCCCTGGACTGACACGAACTGTCTGAGGGCGGCTACGGTTCATATTGGCCCTGGTTTTCAAGACATATCTGTTTCTGAGAAGGATGTGTGGTCAGGAAAGGAGCCTGAACGCCCTTTTGTGTTACTTGCCCAGCCTACCCTTTTCGATAAAACCCGGGCCCCTGAAGGTAAACATATCGCCTGGGCCTACTGTCATGTTCCTAACTCTTCACTATTTGACATGACTCAACGTATCGAAGATCAGGTCGAAAGATTCGCCCCAGGATTCAAAGAAATCATCCTGGCTCGCAACTCAATGTCAACAGCAGACATGCAGGCATATAACCCAAATTACATTGGGGGAGACATCGTGGGTGGAATTCAGAGCTTTGAAGAGTTGTTCGTGATGCCTATGGGAAGGCCAAGAGCTTATGCGACACCATTAAAAGGGATTTATATATGCTCTTCTTCCATGCCCCCCGGTGGCGGGGTGCATGGAATGTGCGGCCACCTGGCGGCCAAAAGAGCAATTAAAGAACTCATCTGATCAGTTTCAATAAGAAAATTATAACTGTCTACTTCATGTTCCGGAAATCGACCTTGGTGTCGCCGGAGTCTTTCATCAAATTCAACAGCTTGCTGAGGTCGGTCTCGCCGGTGTGGTATGGGTAGAGAACCTTGGGTTTGAATGATTTTGCAGCATCTGCGACCATTTCAGGTGTCATGGTGTAAGGCAAATTCATCGGTAGAAAAGCAATATCGATATTCTTCAAGGCTTTCATTTCAGGTGTGTTCTCAGTGTCTCCCGCAACGTAAACTCTCTTATCCCCGAAAGTTATGACATACCCGTTGCCAAGGCCTTTTGGATGGAACGGTTCGCCGGATGATCTCTTGTGAACAAGATTGTAGGCTGGAACAGCTTCAATCGTAATGCCGTCAACCACATTTACATCGCCGTTTTTCATGACCGTCGAGCCTGGAAGCTTCTCTGCCGCCTTCTGATTTGCAAATATTTTTACATTTTCCTTCTTGATTTTTGATACTGCGTCTAAATCCAGATGATCCTGGTGTTCATGGGTGATCAATATCAAATCAGCCTTTGGTAGTTTCGAATAATTGGCAAGCTTTGTCCACGGATCAACATGAACGACTTTCCCATTATGTGTGAACATAAGAGTTCCGTGTCCGATAAGTGTTATGCTTAAATCGCCCTGAGAGGTCCTGATTTTGTCGGTTTCAAAAGTCGATTGAGCATACACACTACAGATCAGAACCATGCTCATGATCACTACTGTCAGAATTCGAATGATCATTCCCCGCCTCCTTGAGATAGCGTTTGAACTACGGATTAAATAAACTTTTTGTCAATTAGCCGTGATTTCCAAATATCATTACAATATTACAAGAATTATCCGATTGTTTCCAGCGCCTATTGGACCGTCTCAATAGGCTCCTCTACCGAAAATTACGGCCGGAATGGTTTTGAGAAGGAGAATTATGTCCAGCCACAACGACTGGCTCTCAATATATTGCATGTCAAGGTCTACCTGCTTTTCAAATCCTATTTCGCTTCGACCGCTCACCTGCCAGAAACATGTCAGGCCCGGTGTAATATCCAACCGCCTCCTGTGTTCCAGGCTGTATTTTGAAACATCGGTGGTGGGATGCGGTCTCGGCCCCACTAGAGACATGTCCCCTTTCAGGACGTTGTAAAGCTGAGGCAATTCATCCAGGCTGTATCTTCGCATAAAATGACCAACCCTGGTGATCCGGGGATCTCTCTTGATCTTGAATATGATGCCACCGGTTTCATTCAACTCCTCTAGATCATCCCTCATGCTCTCCGCATTCTTGATCATAGACCTGAATTTGTACATCCGGAACGGGACACCGAACTTTCCTATTCTTTCCTGTGAGAAAAAAACGGGAGAACCGTCTTCAAGCCTTATCGCTAGATACAGCGTTCCAAAAACAGGCGACAATAGAACAAGTCCTATGATGGACCCTACAATGTCTATAAGCCGTTTTAATTTGAGGCTTCCTCTGGTGACAACAATCCACAAAAAGGTCTTTACTCTAAAACGTAGGGTCTGCCTCCAAGACGCTATGCGAATACCGTCCTTGGCATATTTGCGGTATAATAATTCAAGCAGTTCTTCATCTCGTTCGAACTTCTTGCTAGGATCAGCCATGGATTATTGCTCAATCAATAGAATTCAAAAATTGTCTTTTGATTGTATATTGTGGCTCTAATGTTTTTCAATACAAAAAGTGTTAGAAAATTCATAAACTTGAAAGTCTTGGTAGGACATCTTACTCGTGGCATTTTCTCAATATTCATGCCAGTTTGACCACAACAAGGCCCCGGGCAATCAACAGAATTTGGCTATATTGATGCCTACTCTGGTAAGCTTTCGCTAGGATTTCTTGATAATTGACAATGGTATCAGCGATCTGCCGCGTGCGGAAGCAAGTTGCATCACATAATCTCTCCCTGTGGCAGGAGGCTGTTTCCTTTCGGATTCCGGTTTCATCTTTAAACTCATGGACTCGGTGGGACATGTAGTCACGCACAGGCCGCAACCAATACAACGGTCTCTATCAACCTGAGCGGTGGCGCCCTCTTCCAGAGTGATTGCATCCATCTGACACCGGTCAAGACATGTTCCGCAAGACGAACATGTTTCCGGGTCAGCCTGAGCATGGTAATTGGCTAGAACTTTATCAGCGGGCTTGGGATGTAGCTTGATTGACCTCAATATCCCACAACAATCTCCACAACAGTTACAGATTCCTCCGGTATCCTGCGAGACAAAAGGTTGCGGAACCAGGCCGGCCTCATCACATTTTTCCAGTATTTCTAACGCCTCATCCTGAGATATGTAGCGCCCCATTCCCTTTTCAACATAAAAATGAGCATGACTACCAAATTGCAGACAAGCTTCGAGCGGTTTACCACAACCTTTGTCAAGGAGTTTTTGCTGGGTCCTGCAGACGCATTTCCCAACGGATATGGTATCCTTACTCTTGATTATTTCCTTCAGGTCTTCGTAAGGGGCCACGGCCCACCTATGATCTATTGTCTTGTTGACAGGCACGGTGCGTAACGGGGCGGACTGAGAAAGTCCCTGTTTGCCAAACGCTTCATTGAAATATTTTTCGAAAAGCTCGGCAAAGTTCCTGTCCATATTTTTGACCTGATATTCATACGAACCCACTACAAAAGGCGCAGCGCCGTATTTTCGAACATCTCCCTTTCTCATCCTGAATATCTGCCCTTTGTCAACCATTCGTTCAAGCAGTTGCGAAACCTGTTCCGGATCCCTGCCAATTCTCTCAGCTATCTGTTGTGGTGTTTCAAGCATCATGCTAAGGTTCAGATACATTTCAGCTTCTTCTTCGGTGAAGATCGCTTCAAGTATTTTTAGTTCAACGCCGGATTCCGTGGACGGAAACCCAACCGAGTATTGGTCCAACTGCTCGCGCAGGTCATAATAAATCTTGGCGGTCATAGAGATTCTCCTGTGATTTAATGCGCAGTCGTTTCGACATTATGGAACGAGCCTGATAAAGCCAAAGATTATATAACAGCAATCATTTCAGAAGTCGCCATCAAAATTCCGTTTGGCAGACTGAGGCATGGGGAAAAATGCCGAGTGTTCTCGTTATCGTTCACTTCATGGTGATACGTGCGCCAACACACGCATGACAGGAACCCGATCGGAAACGGGACAAGTCAGACAGTGACAGAACTCCGGTTATGTTTCCGACATCACCGCTGTGAACAAACAGCCTGTGAAGCTCTGAAAAGACCATTCCCCTGATCGCATCCTCTATAAACTCCTGCTCGTCACAAGATCTTACGTTGGGAGATTTGAGTATGGAAATGGCTGATTCTTCGGTGGGCACACCATGATTGTATGCCAGCATCAGATCGGTTTTTGAAATGACTCCGACTGGCAGGCCCATGGCATTCCTTATGAGCACAGAGCTAAACCTGTTTTGCGACATGCCTTCAATGATGTCCGAAAGGGTGTCCGTTTCAGAACAGGATACCACCTTTGGAGTCATCACATCCTTAACCCTCACTCTCAGGACATGGGAATCGTCGAGATTCTGCTTGCGCCTGTTAGTAGCGCTCTGATCACAACCTCTACAGTAAACATAGAGTAAAGCCACTATGTCAGGGTATGCCAACACTCCTATCACATCATCAGCAATCTGATCAGTTACGTAAAGACGATACACCATATTCGATCGCATTTGCTCCAGAGCCACTTCCAATGACTGATCTTGAAGGCAATAAAGAGGTGGCCCGACCATTATGTTGTCAACTGTAGTGTCTGCCGGTAAGCCAGCATAATATGCGCTGACAATATCCGTCTTCGAAACCACTCCTGCAGGCTTTCCATCAGTATCCCTTATGAGTAAGGCGGATATCTTGTATTTAATGAGATTTTTGATTGCAGAGTTAATAGTAGAGCCGACATCGAGGCTGACAACCTGCCTGCGCATAGCCTCTTTTACAAGAATGTCTCTGAGTGTGGAGTTCTTTAGTATTTGAGCCATTCAGGACTATCCTGGACAGTGACTAAAAGTTACAAATGTTTTCGCCGGTTGACTGATCGGCCAGTTTGTCGACGATTCTGTAGAAAAGATCAGATATGTATACTATCCCTCTTATTTTGTCTCCTTCAACCACAGGAACCCGCCGTATATGCTTCTTGATCATCAGATCAAGCACCAGCATCACCGGGGTGTCAGGGGTTATCGTAATCACATCGGTCGTCATGATATCCTTGACCAGCACGGACTTGGTTTGCTGGCAAACATTGTCAAGCAAGCCTCTCATTTCGATGTCATCCATGACTCCCCAGAGATGCACATGCTTTGGCCTGATCATAAGTAACAAATCATACATGGATAACATGCCAAGCAAACCGCCATCAGAACTGACAACAAGCATGCCGAAAATCCGTCGATTCTGTTTCTTGCTCGCCGTTCTGAACGCAAGGGCAGCTTCAGGTATAGACATGTCGGGTTTTAAGGTGTGGAATGTTTCGGTCATCACTTCGCGAGCTAAGAACATGCTGATCCTCCCCGAGAAAAGACGAATTTCTTTACATGACTGACGTTGAGAGAAAAGTTGTCCGAAACTTCAATCGCAAGCTTAAACCGAATCGCGCTGCATCCGGATCAATAATACTGTATTAAGGTTTTAAGATATAGGATTTTTATTGTCTCAAAATTATACTCTTTGAGAACAAATGACAATTCTTTTCGTTTTGGATCAACAATTGCCCATCATTTATTCTATTTGACATGTGAATATGCCGCTTTAATGTTGTTAATCCATAGGGTTACTATATCGGGATTTTCGGCAGTTCCTTTGAGGACACACTCGACCTCGAAACCATTCTCCAGCAGAACAGATTTCCAGCTCTCCTTATCATCACCACACATGTCATTCCTGGCATGATCCCCCGCAACCGCCATGAACGGCATCAGGAAAACCTTTTTGACGCCTTCCTTTTTAAGTTTGGGTATAAAATCCTCTAGAGTGGGCTGCCCTTCCACAGTGGCCACAAAAAATTTCGGATCGGCGTTCTGAGCATAATAATTCATTGCAGCGTAAACCGTATCCGCGGGATGTTTTTCGGAACCATGACCCATCAACAAAATCGCATCCTCAGCCCTACGTGTCTTAGGGGCCTGATCAATCAATGATTTGATGGCCTTCTCGATATTTTCTCGTGATGACATCAAAGGCCATGCCAATGCAATTCTTCGAGGAACTTTTCCTGACATTCCCTTAATAGCGTTAACATCCGCTACCAGACCGTGGAATTCTTCTCCGAAAAGCGTATGAAAAGATGCCACAACTACCTTATCGTAGCCATCGTCTATGAGCTTGGCTAACGCTACCTTCGGAGAATCAAGCTTTACTCCATCGTCAGCAAGCTTTTTCCTCACGATTGACGAAGAGAAGGCCCATCTAATCTCCACAGCCGGAAACTCTGACTTAACCTGCGATTCAATCTGGTCAAAAGCTTTCCTTGCTTCTGGAACGGTAGTCCCAAATGCCACCAGCAAAATGGCCTCTTTGTGTTGATTTGTTTTCCCGGGACCGTGACCGTGACCCAGAACAAAACTTGCCGAAAAAATGAATAATATAAAAACACTGATTCCAATAGAGACTATTTTCTTGTTCATTGTTCTCTCCATGATTACAAAAAACCAAGTCGTTACGACCAACCACATATATTCGTCACAAAGTTGAAATTGCTTGAAAAAGGGCCATCCCTAAAAAATATTCGCAGGCTAGAAATTTTCATGTTGAGATGTCTGCCTGATAGATTCGACCGTCCTTCAACTGCAATAATTTGTAAGTTGTTCTTTTCACGAATTCGCGATCATGAGAAATCATCATGTACCCTAGCTCTGATTGGGTTAGAATCTCGACCAATCGTTCGGTTGTTTGCTCATCAAGCCCTGTTGTAGGTTCATCAAGTATCAGAAATTCCGGTTCCATGGCTAACACTGTAGCCAAAGAAACAAGTCTCTTTTCACCGCCGGAAAGTTTGTAAGTGACTCTCTCTTCAAAGCCCTCAAGATTGAGAGATCTTAATGTTCTCTTGACTGTCCGCCGAGCCTGTTCGGCAGACTGCCCCAGGTTTAGAGGTCCGAAGGCCACATCTTCTATGACAGTAGGACAGAACAACTGATCGTCGGAGTCCTGGAACATGAAACCGATCTTACCCCTGATACTTGAAAAATCCTTTTCACTTTCCATTCTCTTGCCGAAAATCTCTATTGTCCCTGAAACTGGAATCAATAACCCCATTATGATGTGAGACAAGGTAGTCTTTCCGCATCCGTTCGGACCCAATAGCCCAATGCGATCCTGTTTTTGAATTTCCAGATTGAGGTTATTGAGGATCTGAACCCCTGAATAGTCGAAGCAGATACTCTTCAAACTGATCGTTGCTGGTTCGTTACGAGAAGTCATAGGGCTTTATACACAATTAGTCGAAGGTAGACATTAATTCAAAACGAGTAAGAAAACGGCAAATGCGACGCTTGAAAAGGCCACTGCGTAGTCGAATTCTTTCATTTCATAATGATGTAGAATGTAAAATTTATTCTGGAACCCCCTGCACTTCATGGCCTGTAGAATTCGCCTTGACCTGTCAAAACTGCGTATCAGCAACATACCGACCAGGTATGAGTAGCTTCTATAGGTGTGCATATTGGTTCGTGGTCTGAACCCTCTAATCCGCATTGCATTTTTGAGCCTCTGGTATTCATCGTTGATCACATGAATATATCTGAAGCAGAAAAAGAATAAATGAACGATCTTGTCCGGAACATATAGATGGCTCATCGCATGAATCAGTGAAAAGACCGATGATGTCCCGAGCATAGCAATACCCATCATGACTATGGCGTTGGACTTGATCGTGATTAGTAAGGCCTGATGAACTCCCTCCCGTTTGATATCTATGGGGCCCAAAGAGTATATGGTCTCACCAGAAGCGGTAATCGGCATGAAAAACC